>JABMQK010000012.1 GCA_013203265.1 bacterium
GTCATCGACAATTTTTTCTTTTAGGGCTCTTTTTAATTTTTCTTTATTGCGAAAGAATCCAACGATCTTTTTACAAATACGCTTTTTTCTAATTGATTTGGCTAATGATCCTCCGATTAACCCAACGCCGACCACAGTGATTTGTTTGAATAGTGACATTAAATTTCTCTTTTCGTCGCCTTTGCGATTGGTTTTAATTCCTTTATTAATTCTTTAAAGCGATTTGGAATAAGAGACTGATTGCCATCGGAAAAGGCTTCTTCGGGTTTAGTATGAACTTCAATAAGCAACCCATCGCAGCCCACAGCTACTGCCGCTTTAGAAAGCGGAGAAATTAATTCCCATTTACCTGAAGCGTGGCTCGGATCGACTATAACAGGTAGGTGTGATAGCTTTTTTATTATCGGGACTGCACTTATGTCTAAGGTATTACGAGTTGCATCTTCAAAGGTACGAATGCCCCTTTCACACAAAATTACATTAAAATTTCCTGATGATAAAATATATTCAGCAGACATTAACAATTCTTTTATAGTCGAAGATAAGCCACGTTTTAATAGTATAGGTTTTTTCGTTTGCCCTACTTCTTTTAGGAGATTAAAATTCTGCATATTTCTGGCACCTATCTGTAACATATCTGAGTATCTACTTACCAACCCTACATCTCTTGTATCCATTACTTCTGTAACCGTCGACATATTTAGTGACTCACCCACTTGCTTTAAGTATTTAAGTCCTTCCTCACCTAGTCCTTGGAAGCTATAAGGAGAAGTTCGAGGCTTGAAGGCTCCCCCACGTAAAATCGTAGCACCAGCCTCCTTTATTTTTTTTGCGATTTCATATAGAATGTCATAATTTTCAATAGCGCATGGACCAGCAATAACCGCAATTTTTTTATCCCCAATTTTTAACTTTTGTGAAAGCTTTACTACTGTATTTTTTGTCTGAAATTCCCTTGAGACGAGTTTGTAAGGGGCTAATACGGGCATCACTTTTTCGACACCAGGAAAGACTTCTAAAGGAGTGATTCTTAAAACATCCTCGGGCCCAATTAGGCCGATTATTGTACGCTCTGTCCCTTTTGAAATATGAGGTTTAAGCCCTAATTTCTTTACCCTGTTAATTATATAATCAAACTGTTTTTTAGTGATATCAGGTTTTAAAACGACAATCATTTTTTACCCCTTTTAAATAATTTTTTTAAGTTTTTGAATAAAAAGTTTATTCTCATTTGGTTTGCCGATAGTAACCCTAATATAATTATCTAATTTATACTGTTTTAGGTCTCTTACTATTACCCCTTGCTTTAACAGTTTTTTACATATTGACAATCCATCTTTATTTGTTCTAAACATTACAAAGTTTGCCTGTGAAGGCAGATATTTTATCTTCATTGCCTGGAAAGCCATATACATTTTTTTTCTTTCCTTGATAACCATTTCTCTAGTTTTTTTAATAAACGATTTGTCTCCTAAAGCTGATTCTGCAGCACGCTGCGCTAGAGAATTTACATTAAAAGGCTGTCTTATTTTTTCCATTGCTTTTATAAACTGAGGATTTGCAATCGCATAGCCTATCCTAAGACCAGCTAGCCCATAAGCCTTTGAAAATGTCCGTAAAATAATAAGATTCTTTGTTTTGATGTAATTAATTATTTTAGGAAAATTTTTTGCATCTACAAATTCAATGTAAGCTTCGTCTATAACTGTAAGTTTATCTTTAGGTATCGTTTTAAGAAAATTCAATAATTCTTGATGAGTAACATAGGTGCCTGTAGGGTTGTTTGGATTGGCGATAAATATAATTTTAGTTTTTTTACTTATATTGTTTTTTATTGCGCTTAAGTCGTAGCGAAAATTTCTTAAAGGCAGACATTTCACCTTGGCCCCATTTGCCTTAGCGATAATTTCATATTCAACGAACGTAGTTTTTGATGTTAGCACTTCTTCATCAGGGTTAAGGAAAGTTTTTATAATAATGTCTATGATTTCATCTGAACCATTGCCAAAGATTAAGCTTTTCGGATTAATTTTTAGTTTCTTGGCGACAGCCTTTCTAAGATAATAGCAGGTACCATCGGGGTAGCGAAATATTTCTTCCAAATTATTCTTAATCGCTTGTTTCGCTTTGCAAGAAGCGCCAAAAGCATTTTCATTAGAACCAAGTTTAATTGCATTTTTAATCCCAAATTCCCTTTGAACTAAGTCTATAGGCTTTCCAGGAATATAAGCTTTGATTTGGTTAATATCTTTTCTTACAATATCTCTCATTTTATTAGTCACTATTTATTCATACCTTGGATACGAACCAAGTATTTTTAGAAACTTGCATTTTGCATCTAATTCCTGAAGTGCCTTTTTAACTTTAGTTTCAGTTTGGTGAGCGGCCAGATCAAGATAAAAATAATAATCCCATGCCTTCTTCTTTGAGGGCCGCGATTCAATTTTAGTAAGATTTATTTTATATTTCTTGAAAGGCAGAAGCATATCGTGTAAAGCTCCAACTTTGTCTTTTATTGAAAACATAATCGATGTCTTGTCGTCTTTTGTTTGTGGTACATCACTCTTGGCAATTACTAAGAAACGAGTGACATTATGCGGACTATCTTCTATCTCCTTTGCAAGAATTCCTAGACTATATATTTTAGCAGCTAATGCCGAGGCAATACAGGCAGAATTCTTACTCTTTGAGGCAATTTGTGCTGCCTTTGTTGTGCTAGAGACTTCGATGAGTTCAGCTTTTGGTAGATTAACCTGTAGCCAGATGCGACATTGACCAAATACCTGAGGATTGGAATATATTTTTTTAATATCTTTAAATTTACAACTCCCCAGTAAATTATGGGCAATATTTAGAATTATTTCTGCACAGATTTTTAAATCCGAATCCATGAACATGTCTAACGTATGACTTACTGCTCCTTCAATTGAATTTTCAATTGGCACAACTCCGTAGTCAGAATTACCTCTTTCTACGTCAAGAAATATATCAGTAATATTCTTGCAAGCACTGTAGGAAACTTCAGGGCCGAATTTATATAGAGCAGCTTGATGCGTAAAAGTCGCCTGAGGTCCTAAATAAGCAATAGTTAATGGTTTTTCTAAAGAAAAACTACCAGACATTATTTCTCTGTATATCGCAGCCAGAGAATTATTACCTAGAGGTCCTTTATTAATTTTTTTAATGTTGTTTATGATTTCTTTTTCTCTATTAGGAGCATAGATTTCTTTGTTCAGTTTCCTTTTTATAGCGCCAATGCTCTTTGAAAGCGAGGCTCTTTTATTAAGAAGTTGAATGATTTTCTTGTCTAAAGAATCAATTTTATTTCTTTTGTTTTTTATTTTCATTTTAAGTTCCCTTCTGTATATTTCCCTCTTCTTCATTATTTATTGTTATGGATTCAGCAGAAGTTTTATCTAGTGGTGGATGCGAATTTGTTTGGGAAGGAATATTTTCAAGCTCTTCTTCTCCAAGAGGAGTTATTTCTGCCGTTTCTCTTTCGCTTAAAGTCTGTACGAATTCCTCAACAGGAGGAAGTTCCTCAAGAGAATTAAGGCCAAAATATTCAAGAAAATTTCTTGTGCTTCCATAAACAAACGGCCTGCCTATTACTTCTTTTTTTCCCACGATACGTATTAATCCTTTTTCAAGAAGGTTTTTTATTACCCCATCGACGTTAACTCCCCTAATCGATTCTATTTCTACCCTTGTAACTGGCTGTTTGTAGGCGATGATAGATAATGTTTCTAATGATGGTAAAGTGAGTTTTTCCGAATGTTTTTTCTTGTAAAATTTCTTTATGAAATTTGCATAATTTGGCGATGTCACCATTTGATATCCGCCAGCGACTTCAATTAATTTTATACCACTATTCCTTTGTTTGTAATCACTTTTTAGCTCTTGGACTATCGAATTAATAGTTTCTGAATCCAAACCCTCTAAGATATCTTGGATTTCTGCTATTGTAGCAGGCCCTTCACTAATAAATATTATAGCTTCAACAGCTCCTTTTAGTTCTGGATTTATATCTGTCATCTCTTTGCTCGTTGTCTATACACTTCATTAAGTAATTCTTCAGTACTTTTTATATCTGAGCGGCGGTTTATTGCCTTTTCTATCATTTCTTTTGCTTCCTGTTTTTTATATTGTAATTGTGAGAGAATTTCAAGAGATTCCTTCTTTATATCATCAGGAATTTGGGTTTTTATTTCAGCTTGAGCATCCTTGATAAGACCGAACTTACCCATCTTTCCTTGAAGTTTAGCAATGATTTCTTTTGCCCTTTGCTTGCCTATTCCGGGGAGAGAACAAAGTAAAGACAAATCACCTTCATTAATCCCTTTGGCAATAGTAGAAATTGGTACCTTAATCGCTTTCAGCGCAGCACGAGGGCCTACTCCTGAAACAGTGATAAACAGTTCAAAGAATTCTTTTTCTACTTCATTAATAAATCCGATCAAAATCGGTATACTTTTTGATGGTTCGGATTGAAAATAGTGATAAGTAATTAATCTTATAAATCCGTCTTGAATAAAATTATCTAACCTCGACATTATTATTGGTGGAATTAATACTTCATAACAGATACCTTGTATTTCTAAAATAATACAATCATTTTTCTTTTGGACAACTTTTCCTTTAA
Organism: bacterium; assembly: GCA_013203265.1. Classification (GTDB taxonomy): domain Bacteria; phylum Omnitrophota; class Gorgyraeia; order Velamenicoccales; family JABMQK01; genus JABMQK01. Next base: position 4,643 of record JABMQK010000012.1, read on the forward strand.
TTTGGGCAATCATGAAAACTTAAAAATTTCTTCCCTTTTTAAAATATAAGAGTGGGCTATAGCTAGTGAGAGCGCATCTGTTATGTCTAAAGAGACCACAGCTTCATCTTTCATACCCAGTATATTTAAGACCATATGTTGGATTTGTAATTTAGACGCACTGCCTTTTCCTAAAATTGCCTTTTTTGTTCTTGTAGCGCCATATTCAAAGAGTTCTATATTTTTTTGTGCGCAGACAAGACAAATTACGCCACGAGCATGTCCTAAAAGACAAGCGGTTAATGGATGTTTGTAGTGCGCGTATAATTTTTCAAGGACAATCGCATCTAATTTATATTTGCTGACAATTTTTAGCAAGTCTCTATAAATTTTAAAGAGTCGAATCTCAGTATTGTCTTTAGATGATGTTTTTATAAAGCCAGCGTCGATAAATTTTAAGGTGTTTTGATTCTTATCAATTATGCCATAACCTGTAATGTTTAGTCCAGGGTCTATCCCTAATATTAACATGGCGATTTTTAGCTGTTTTCTACAAGGTCTTTCTCGGGTATATCGAAATTAGCATAAACGTGCTGAACATCTTCTTGATCTTCTAGGGATTCAACAAGCTCAATTACTATTTTTGCATCAGGCCCCGCAACCTTTATTGTTGAAGAAGGAATCATGGTTATTTCTGCGCTTTGAATTTTAATATTTTTTTCTTTGATCGCTTTCTTTACTATTTCAAAATCCCCTAGTGTGGTGGTAATTTCATAAGTATTTTCTTCTGTTTTCATATCCTCTGCGCCTGATTCTAGCACTATATTCATCAGCTTATCTTCCTCTGTTTCTTTTTTGTCAACAACAATATATCCTTTTTTCTGAAAAATCCAGGCTACAGAGCCAGCACCTGCCAGATTGCCGCTTTTTTTAGAAAAGAGGTTACGCAATTCAGCGGTGGTTCGATTTTTATTATCAGTCAGAGTATCTATCATAATCGCTACGCCTTTGGGACCATAACCTTCATAGATTATTTCTTCATAAACGACACCAGGTAATTCACCGGTCCCCTTTTTAATAGCATTTTCAATATTTGAGGTAGGCATATTTTGCGTTTTTGCCCTTGCCATAGCACTACGCAATCTTATATTATTATCTATATTACCTCCGCCTTGTCTCGCAGCAGCAGTAAGCTCTTTAATTAATTTTGTAAACAGAGCTCCTCTTTTTGCATCGGTAGCAGCTTTTTTGTGTTTAATACTGGCCCATTTTGAGTGTCCCGACATTGTTACCTCCTAACTAAATATTGATCTATTAAATACCTGATTTAATTCAATTTTCAAAAATCAAGGCAAGTCAGATAAGCCGAGTTTTGTTATTCACCATAGTTCTTTGGCGAATGATGACTATTTCTCTGACTCCAAAAATTACTTTTTAGAGTTTAGCAATCAACCCGCCCTAATCTATCATTAGATATTTCTGGCGGACAACCATATCACTTTTATGTGGGTTAGGGCCTTTTGATATTGCTCCGCGCAGAGATTGCCGCGTTTCACCTCATCCCACACAAAATCTTATAAGGAAATGGTGTGAGAGTATTCGTCTCTGTGGCTCTCTTTGGAAAACAAATAAATTTGTTTTCCAAAGCACCCATTTTAAAATGGGTAATCCTATTCATCAAAATTGATGAATGTTCCGAGATTGTCGGAATGCGCTGTCCTTTGGAGCTCGGACTTTCCTATTGCTAGACTAAGCCTATCAATTGGTCATCCTGACTTGCCTTGAATTTGCTTTGTTTTTTTAAAAGAACGGGTCTTTTTTCTATAGCTGTAACTGCTAATTTATCAGCACCTTTATTTTTTTCTCTGGGTATATGAGTTATTTCAATTTTGTCAAATCCACACCAGAGATGTTTAACTAGCCTATTCAAAATTCTTAAAGTAGGATCTTTTACTTTATAGTCACCTTTTATTTGTTTATAAAGTAGTTCGCTGTCCGTATTAATATTTACATCTTCTATCTTTTGCATAAGAGCTTCTTGGAGTCCATATATTAAAGCTAAATATTCAGCAACATTATTTGTTGCTATACCTATATATTGCGAAAAATTTATTTTTACATGGTTATCCTTAGAGATAATTACACCTATACCCGATTCACCGGGATTTCCTTTTGAAGCACCGTCAACGAATATATTATATTTAGTCAGTTGGGTCATCAGGGATATAGAGTATCCTAGCACACATCTCGCAAAATATTAATTTATCATTCATTTTTATTTCATTTATTACCTGGGGCGGCACATTCATAAAGCATCCTTGACAAGAGTCGTTTTCTACCTTTACAATCGCTAAGCTTTCTTTTCCTTTAATAATTCTTTCGTATCGCGAGAGAATTTTAGCATCTATTTCTTTTATGGCATTTGACCTTTTTGATTCCATATCTTTAGTTTGTACTTCAATTTCTTTTATGCGATTATTTATTTTTTGTTTCTGCTCATCAAATTTTTTCTCTTCCTCTTTTATAATTGATTGCTGTTTTTCCAAGTCTTTTTTTAGATTATCTTGCTCTTCGAGAATTTTTATAATCTCTTCCTCCAATAGAGAGTTGTCCATTTTGACACCGTTTATTTCTGTAAGCATGGCAGAGTATTCTTTATTTGTTTTTAGAAGATAGAGTTTTGACTGGAGTTTTTTAATACCTTCTTCTTTAGAAGTTAATTCACCTTCCTTATCTTTTCTTTTGAGCAATAACGATTTAGACCTTTCTTCATATTCTTTAAGAATTTGTTTCTTTTGGTCGAATTCATTTTGAAGAGACGCTATGATTTTAGGTTTCTCTATTTTTTCTCTATTTAAATTATAAAGCTGAGTGTCTATCTTTTGAAGATTAACGAGCTTTTTTATTTCTAAAGCGATATCTACTTGTTGCAATTTAGCATTCCTTTGTTTATATTCAAATAGTGGGCGATACAGGATTCGAACCTGTGACCTTCGCGATGTGAACGCGA
>JABMQK010000114.1 GCA_013203265.1 bacterium
AGATCAGTTATGGGAAAGATATTTGGCATATACTTTCCTATTATGGTCTTTGTAGTTTCGGGATATGAACACTCTGTAGCCAATATGTATTTTTTGCCTGTTGGCCTTATGGTAAGTGGTGAATTTACATCCGGATTTTTTGCAATGTTTAAGAATTTAATTCCTGTAACAATAGGCAATATAATAGGTGGTCTTTTGATTGTTCTTCTGCATCCAAAGGTTGAAGAAAAAATAATACGTATTCTTACGAGAAGAAAAAAATAAATCCTGTTAGAGCAAAGAGATTAGAGGGCGGGGTTTAGTTCGTCCCGACGTGACGTCGGGACTCACTTAAGGAGGTTGCTGTATGCTGCGAGGTATGGAAGATTATATCGAAATAGTAGGGAGCGATGTTATTTCTTCAATTTATAAAAAGGCGAGCAAACTTTATGATAAAAATATTACCAATATTAATTCTACCTTTCAGGGTGGTGGTGTTGCAGAGATATTGAGTCGTTTGGTTCCTATGATGAACTATATTGGCGTCAATGCCGGCTGGAGAATTCTTCATGGCAATCCTGCCTTTTTTGAGGTAACCAAAAAATTTCACAATGCGCTCCAAGGAGGAAATTTAAATCTTTCTTCATTGAAAAAGAGGCTTTATCTGGATGTGAATCAGGAATTCGCAGTATATACTCATCTAAATCATAGTTGTATAGTATTGCATGATCCACAACCCCTGCCTCTTATTAAGTTCTGCCACAAAAGACAGCCTTGGATATGGAGGTGCCATATAGACCTTTCAAATCCTAATAAAGGCCTATGGAATTTTCTTAAGCCGTATATACTTAGGTATGACATGGTTATTTTTTCAAACGAAAGTTATAAAAAGAAGGATTTGCCTGTTGAACAGAGAATTATATATCCCGCAATTGATCCACTCTCTTTAAAAAACAGAGAACTTTCTAAGAGTGATATTGCCAAATATATTAAAAAAGCAGGCGTCCCTACTGATAAGCCAATTATCACTCAGGTTTCCAGAATGGATATGTGGAAAGACCCTGAAGGGGTATTAGATGTGTATATGCTTGTTAGAAAAAAGGTAGATTGTAGATTATTATTTTGTTATAACATGGCTTCGGATGACCCCGAAGGTATGGAGATCTATACCAGAGTGCATCGTAAGGCAAAAGACTTAATAGATAAAGGCGATGTAATATTTGTAATTGGTAACAACGATATCCTTGTTAATGCTGTACAGAGATTTTCAGACGTTATAATTCAGAAATCTACAAAAGAAGGATTCGGCCTTACCGTAACCGAAGCCCTCTGGAAAGGCACACCTGTCGTAGCCAGTAATATCGGAGGGATACCAACTCAGATAAAAGATGAACATAATGGTTTTCTGATAGACCCTCATGATATCAAAGGATGTGCAGATAGGGTAATAGAGATATTAAAAAATAAGAGCCTTGCTAAAGAGATAGGTAAAAATGCTAAAGAGTCCGTCAGGAAGAATTTTCTCACTACAAGGCTTTTATCAAATTACTTAGATTTATTTATTGAAGTATTAAAATAGGGTTTGGCTTAGGAAATTTTATAATCCTATGGAAGACTATAAAAAAAAGGAAAGAAGGAAATACGAACGCTACGAGACCGATGCAAAGGTCTATTTTCGCGTTATTTATGAGATCGAAACCAAAGTAGAATTTCAGATTTTAGATAAAGAAAAGAAAGATAGGCCATTATCTGAGAAATACCCCGCTATGAGTAGGAATGTTAGCGTGGAAGGTTTATGTTTTATCTCCGATAAAAAATTGGAGAAGGGAGATATGCTTTATTTGGAGGTTTATCTGCCTAGTGAGAAGAGCCCGATTTATATGAAAGGAAAGGTTAGGTGGTCACAGTCAGCCTCTTTGAAACAAAGAGAGAAGAATAAGTTCGACACAGGAGTAAAATTAATAAGCGTAGAGGATAAATCCGTCCTTAGCTCGATTTATTACGATGAAGCTAATAAGGTTGTCTGGAGTATAGTTTTAGATTCTGTTTTTGGAAATTTCAGAAAACTTGCACAGAAGAAAGCACACCCCCGAAATAGCACAGATTGACAAAATCCTTTTTTGCTTATCTCAATCCACAAATGTCAAATGACTAATGTCAAATGACAAATAAATTCATTAATTACCAATGACTAATTAGGAATTATAAATTAGGCATTTATTTGGATTTTG
>JABMQK010000115.1 GCA_013203265.1 bacterium
TAATATTACTATTATATTAAATTTACGATAAGATGTCAATATACCGTTAATTTTTAGTAAAAGTGGTTCAAATTCACGCTAAATCTCGCTGATTTTAAATTTTCTAAGCATTTTTCCTCCTATATACTAACTATCCCACATTTATTTTAATTGGGCAATACTGCAACCAAAACAGAGGTCCGACCTGAAAAGCGGAACCTCTGCTGAGGTTCCTACTTTTCTATGTCGGACCTCTGGCTATATGTTAATAGAGCCCTATTAAGTGGGTTTGGTTAATTTAAAAAGCGTCGGTGAGCTTGGCCCAGTGACGCTTTTTTGAACTTTGTTTATTTGATGCTCCTGCGAATGCCGTTATTTTTACCTTATTTCTAACCTGTTATTATAATATAGGCGAGTTGGAGCATGTAAAAAGATGCACGGACACTGAGAAACACCAAAGATTTTGATTATGACTATACTAACAATATACTTACCCAAATGTCAAATAAAAATTCCATAAACCCTTGACAGAATATAGTATAATATGGTATAATTATAGCAAGAAGTTAAGGATGTTTTTTACTATTTACTAATAATCAAAAGAAAGAAAAGGAGAAAGAAATGAAAAGACTGATTATCTCTGTAATGGTAGTAACATTGGTTATCATGATCGCCCCTACTGCAAATGCCGGATTGTATTTGGTCGCAAACAACTGCGACTTCAAGATCACTAGCGACGACTTAAGGGTCGTTGTCACAATCACAGACGACAATATCTTGACCGAGACTTTCTCGGTGCAGAAATACCAAATGACAATTATCTCGGACCATGGAGACAATTACACAGTTGCCGTCCACAAGAAAGGGGCAATATGGGACAAGACAATGTTTCGAAACAAAACCTTATATACTATCTCAGATAAACAACTAGCCATCGTCAAAAAACAGATGACGGTCGTCAACGAAGAATAAAAATAGAATCGAAAAGGGGTCAACTAAACACAGTTGACCTCCTTTTTATTCCAAATACTCTCCTAGTTCTGTAAAAAGAAAAAGTCCCATTCACGGTTTCGCGAATGGGACTTAGGAGAAAGATTGAGGAATGTTTTTCGGCGATAATCGGCAGGCCTGCGTCCGGCGGGGGTATCATAGACCCGGCGACAATAGCGCTACCAATTTTCTGTACCGAACCTTCCTCAATAACCTAACCCTATCATATTAAAATATTTCTGTCAAATAAAAAAGAAAAAGGTCTCGTCGTTTAATAAATTTTGAGAAGGCCATATTTACTTCACAAGGACACGACGAGACCAATACATCCTAGTTTATTTACTTCCATCTATCCTGTCAATGTGGATAAGTGGACAAAAAGAAAAAACCTCACTGGTCAGGGGGTTTTTGTTTGTGTACGGTTATTTCTTAACAAGAGGAAGTAATATTGTCTGACCAATGAGGGGTATTAATTATATTTTATATAATCCAAATATGTTTGTCAAGAGCACAAAATATGATATACTTAAAACATGAAAGAAAATCTAGAACAAATTGAAGAAAAGGTAGAAAAGAAAGCTAAACAAAGAAGTAAAAAGAAAAAACCGAAAATGAAAGTTTCTGGTAAGAGTGTTTTTGAGTTGCGGAAGATAATAAAGAAAAATAAACCTTGACTTTGGTATTTTTTGTATGTTAAGATAATATAAATATGAGATTTATAGTTCAAATCTTAGTTAATACCCTAGCCATATTTTTGGCTGATTATTTAATTCCAGGCATTATTTTTGAGGGCGATATTCTAACTTTGTTTATCGCTGGTTTACTCTTAGGCCTAATTAACTTTATTCTTAAACCAATTGTTAAGTTGATTTCCGCTCCTTTAATTGTTTTAACTCTAGGCCTCTTTATTATCATCATTAATATTGCTCTTTTGTGGCTCTTAGAATACTTTGTTCCAGAACTGACTATTACTGGTTTCTGGTCATACTTCTGGGGCGTCTTAATTATTAGTGTTCTTAATATGTTTTTCGGAACAGGACGAAAGAAAAAAGATTAATCGATATGCAACAGATTCTTACTATAGCTCAAATCATTATTTCTATAACTTTAATTATCACTATTCTGCTTCAAAAAAGAGGAGCCGGTGGTGGTATTTTAGGA
>JABMQK010000116.1 GCA_013203265.1 bacterium
AAAATAAAAGTCGACAAAACAAAGAATTTTACTATTGAACTTCCGGATAACTTTTTTAAAGAGTGGTTTATAAATCACTATCTCGAGCTTACAAATTCAGTAATAAGGGATTTAGGGGGAAAAGATATTGTTATAGATCTTGTGGTAAATCCGGCTATCATCAAAAAAGAGAAAAAGAGCAAGCTCCAAGTATTTGAAGCTCGAATTAAAGAAAAAAAAGCGGATGATATTAAACTGAACGCCAAATATACTTTTGAGAATTTTGTTGTGGGCCCATCTAATCGCTTTACCCATGCAGCTTGTCTAGCTGTAGCGGAAAGTCCTGCAAAGAATTATAATCCGTTATTCATCTATGGTGGGGTAGGGCTTGGCAAGACCCACTTGATGCAGGCAATATGTCACTTTATTAGAAAGCGCAAACCTCAAACCACCTTTGCTTATTTGACCTCTGAAAAATTTACCAATGAATTAATCAATGGCATACGACACCACTCGATGGATAACTTTAGGCGAAAATATCGTAATATAGATGTCCTATTACTTGATGATATCCATTTTATAGCGGGTAAAGAAGCGACCCAGGAAGAATTTTTTCATACATTTAATGCGCTGCACGACGACCATAAACAAATCATTATTTCCAGCGATAGATCACCTAAAACAATAAACAAATTGGAAGAGAGGTTGGTTTCTCGTTTTAGCTGGGGCTTAATCACAGACGTACAACCTCCAGATTTAGAAACTCGTATCGCTATTCTAAAAAAGAAGACTGAGAATGAAAAGATCAAAATTCCTGACGACGTGCTTTTCTTTCTAGCAGAATCCATAACAAACAACATAAGAGAGTTGGAAGGGGGATTGATACGATTGGTCGCTTATTCAATGTTAGAAGGAGTGGAAATCACTTTAGCTCTAGCGCATGACATTTTAAAAGATATGTTGCGAGAGTCAATTAAAACTATTAATATAGAAACCATACAAAAGAAAGTGGCTGGGTTTTACAATTTAGATTTGGGTGACCTTAAAACAAAAAGGCGCAATAAAAACACAGTTCTTGCAAGGCAAATCGCCATGTTTCTTGCTAGAGAACTAACCAGTCTGTCTTACCCAGAGATTGGTCAATTTTTTGGAGGTAAAGATCACACCACTGTATTACATTCCTATAATAAAATTAAAAATGCTATAAATTCAGATTTAAAATTTAAGGAGTTAATAAACAGGGTTATATTTGAAGTAAAAAGTTAATCATATCATCTAAAGAGGTTATACACAAATTTTAAAACTCACAACCCCATATTAATCAACAAATTAACCACTTTTTAACAGAAATAAAAAACTCTATTACTATTACTATATTTTATATATAAATAATATACTTAACGGAGGATTAGTATGAAAATTCAAGTAACAAAGGAAAATTTACAAAGAGGAATTCAAATAGTCCAAAATATTATAACTCCCAAAAACATACTACCCATACTCTCCAATGTTTTAATTGAAACTTTAAAAAACAAAGTGAAACTAACCTCTACAGACCTAGATATAGGCATATCTATATTGTTAGAGGCAGAAATACAAGAACAAGGGGCGATTACACTACCAGCGAAAAGATTAAGCGATATAATAAAAGAGTTGCCAGATGGAGAAATCAACATCATCGTAAAAAAGAACAATGTTGTTTATATTCGGTTGGAAAGTTGTGAATTTAAGTTAATGGGATTGCCCAAAGACGAATTTCCAAAACTACCAGAGTTTAAAGATAGGGAAGTTGTTGAATTGGAACAAGTTATATTAAAAGAAATGTTGCAACTGACGTCCTTTGCAATCTCCCATGAAGAGACAAGGTATGTGTTAAATGGCCTTTTATTAGAACTAAAAAAACACCCCCACAAAGACAAGTTTGTTTTAAAAATGGTAGCGACCGATGGTAGGCGTCTAACCCTTGCCGAAAAAGAATTAGATATAAAATCAGGGAAAGAAATAAAAATTATCATCCCACAAAAAACTATAACCGAGCTTCAACGTAACCTAAAAGATGATGGAAAAATATTGATAGTTATCGCTCCTAATCAGGTCTTTTTTGAGCTGGATCACACCATAATTATTACCAGGCTAATAGAGGGAGAATTCCCGAATTATGCGCGCGTTATCCCCGCACCAACAGAAACCAAAGTAAAAATAGATAGGCATCAATTTTTACAAGCTGTGCGCAGGGCTGGTTTGTTGTCTACACCAGATTCGCTGGCAATAAGATTAGAGCTAACAAACAACAAACTTACTCTTACAAAATCAACACCAGATGTTGGTGAGTCACGTGAAGAACTTGCCGTAGAATATCAAGGCAAGGATTTGATTATTGGGTTTAATCCTGCATACCTCATAGATGTATTACGTAATCTTTCTGGGGCGTTCGTCGAACTGGAATTGACAGAACCAGAGAAACCCGGCGTGATTCGAACAGAGGACTATGTTTATTTGATTCAACCAATGCGCTTAGTTTGATCTTTGTGAAATCGATAGATGGAATCAATAAAATCCATATTAAATGTTGTCATAGGGGATATTCAAAAAAAGCAACAGCAATACCCCCAAGAAAAAATTGAAAATATATGGAAGAAGTGTGTAAAAAAAATTATATCCCAACATACAAAAGCGAGTTTTTTCAAAAAAGGCAAGCTCTATGTTAATGTGGAAAATTCGGCATGGCTATATGAGCTAAACACCAAAAAAGAGGATATTGTAAAACGGCTTAAAAAAATATCAAAAAATAAAATAAAAGAACTGAGACTTAAAATAGGGGATATATATGGCAACTGACAATAAGAAATACGACGCGACCAATATACAAGTCCTAGAAGGCACCGAGGCTGTTAGGCTCAGACCAGCTATGTATATCGGAGATACTTCAACTCGTGGATTACACCACTTGGTCTATGAAGTTGTTGATAATTCAATAGATGAAGCCATGGGTGGTTTCTGCACAAACATCACAGTGACTATACACCGCGATAATAGCGTTAGTGTAGTTGATGATGGACGAGGGATCCCTGTTGACATACATAAAACAGAGAAGAAGCCTGCCGTAGAAGTGGTTTTGACAACGTTACACGCAGGTGGTAAATTTGACCATCGAGTCTATAAGGTTGCAGGTGGTCTTCACGGAGTAGGGGTAAGCGTGGTTAATGCGCTCGCAGAAAGACTAGAAGTAGAAATAAAAAGAGAGGGTAAGAAATACCACCAGAGGTATAAAAAAGGCAAGGCGGTATCAAAGTTAACCGTTATCGGCAAAGCGAAAAATACAGGGACAAAAATTATCTTCAAAGCCGACAGGGAAATATTTAAGAAAGTCGAATATTCTTACGATATCCTTGCCCAGAGATTAAGAGAATTAGCCTTCTTAAATAAAGGGCTTTGTATAAAGTTAATTGACGAAAGAACGGACAAAGAAAGTCTCTTTCAATTTAGGGGAGGCATTATTTCTTTTGTCGATTACATTAATAAAAATAAAAATCGGCTGCATAAAAAAGTTGTCTATTTTGAGAAAGTTGTAGAGGCAGCACATCTAGAAGTTGCATTTCAGTATAATGATGGTTTTTCTGAAAGCATTTATTCTTTCGCCAACAATATCAATACAATAGAGGGAGGTACACACCTGAGCGGTTTTAAATCCGCATTGACTCGTGCCATCAACCAATACACAAAAAATAAGAAACTTTTAAAAGGGGAGACATCTATCGCCGGGGAGGATACGAGGGAAGGGTTGACCGCGGTAATTAGCATCAAGATTCCTAATCCTCAATTTGAAGGCCAGACCAAAACCAAGCTGGGTAATTCCGAAGTTGATGGAATTGTGGCTTCTAATACTTTGGAGGCGTTAAGTAGTTTTTTTGAAGAAAACCCCTCAGTTGCAAATAAGATTGTGGAAAAGGCTGTATTGGCCTCCAGGGCACGAGAAGCAGCACGTAAGGCGCGCGAGCTGACGCGAAGGAAGGGTGCTTTAGAAGGGGCGTCGCTACCCGGCAAATTGGCTGATTGCTCAGAAAGAGATCCCAAACTATGTGAATTGTATATTGTCGAGGGAGATTCAGCCGGAGGAAGCGCAAAGCAGGGAAGGGATAGGCGATTCCAAGCTATACTACCATTAAAGGGAAAAATTTTGAATGTTGAGAAGTCTCGTTTGGATAAAATTTTGAATAATGAAGAGATTCGAACCGTAATAACCGCTTTGGGCACTAGTGTAGGGGAAGAGTTTGATATTTCAAAACTGCGATATAATAAGGTGATTTTCATGTGCGACGCTGATGTTGATGGCTCTCACATAAGGACTCTGCTTCTGACACTGTTTTTTAGGCAATTGACGAAGCTAATTGAAGAAGGGCATGTGTATATAGCTCAACCCCCTCTTTATAAGATTAAGAGAGGCAGCAGAGAAGAATATATCCAGACAGAAGAGCAGATGAATGATTTATTGTTAGATATTGGTACAGAAGGGGTTAAGTTAATTAGATTAAAACCAAAACATGAATATACAGGGAAACAATTTAAAGAAATATTAGCGCTTTTGGCAGAATTAAACAAAATTAAGTCTAACCTAGAGAAAAGGGGAGTGAATTTTCAAAATTTTCTTAGTTTTAGGGGGCGCAAGACCAAAAAATTGCCTATTTATATGGTCAAAGTGGATGGAACTACTCATTTTGTCTATACTGACAGCGAGCTCTCTAAGCTTACGAAAGGTAAAGATAAGAAGGATAAAGCCGAAGAGAATATTGAATTGATAGACATTTTTGAGGCGCAGGACACAGAGCCCATCATTAATAAATTGGAAAAAATGGGCATTGATATCGAGACTTTATATATAGTGCCGCTTGAGACACATAAAAAGAAAGAACCAAAAAGTAAACCACTCTTTCGAATTAAAGGCGGCAAGGAAGATATTGAGTGTTATTCGCTAACCGAAGTTTTAGCAGCTGTTCATAATCAGTCAAAGAAAGGTATGTATATTCAACGATACAAGGGTTTAGGTGAAATGAATCCACATCAGCTCTGGGAGACCACTATGGATCCGGATAAAAGGACTGTGTTGCAGGTGAAGCTAGAGGATGCTGTTGAGGCAGAGGAGACTTTTTCAACGCTTATGGGAGATGATGTTTTACCTAGGCGTGAATTCATTGAAAAGAACTCCCATACGGTAAAAAATTTAGATATTTAAATTTAAAAATTAAATAAGAAATTTTTATGGAAATGATTGTTTTTAAACGAGGCTAATATGTATACACAGAATGAAAAGATAATCCCTATTGGTATTGAAGAAGAGATGAAGAGCTCTTACCTATCTTATGCGATGAGCGTAATTGTAGGCAGGGCCCTGCCGGACATACGTGATGGTCTTAAGCCTGTGCATCGAAGAATACTCTATGCTATGCATGAGCTAAGCTTAGATCATGCAAAATCATACAAGAAAACTGCTCGTATTGTCGGCGAGGTTTTAGGTAAATACCATCCACATGGAGATGTTGCAGTATACGACGCACTGGTTAGAATGGTCCAAACTTTTTCTCTTAGGTATCCTCTAATTGATGGCCAGGGTAATTTTGGTTCTGTCGATGGAGATGCTCCTGCGGCCATGCGTTATACAGAGGCACGTCTTGCCAGGATTAGCAGCGAGATGTTGCGCGATATCGAAAAGGATACTGTTGATTTCTCTCCAAATTTTGATACTTCGTTAGAGGAGCCGGTATTACTGCCTACTGTTTTACCAAACTTATTAATAAACGGCTCGGGAGGTATCGCGGTAGGTATGGCCACAAACATACCGCCGCACAATTTATCAGAAGTAGTCGACGCTATTATATATTTAATTGATAATCCAGGTGCGCAGATTAAAGATTTAATGCGCTATATTAAAGGCCCGGATTTCCCAACAGCAGGTATCATCTGTGGAAAAGAAGGAATAAAGCAGGCCTATAATACAGGCAGGGGCAAAGTTATCATACGCTCCAAGGTCAATATAGAACACCAAAAGTCAGGCAAAGATTTCATAGTGGTTTCCGAGATTCCTTATCAGGTTAATAAGACTAATTTAATAGAGGCGATAGCTGGTTTGGCAACAGAAAAGAAAATCGAAGGCATATCAGATATCCGTGATGAATCCGATAAAGACGGCATGCGCATTGTATTAGAGTTGCGCCGGGATACAGAGCCACAAATAGTGCTCAATTATTTATATAAACGTACGCAGTTGGAAGTATCTTATGGCATCATTATGTTAGCTTTAGTACATGGTCGGCCTCGTGTATTGAATCTCAAAGAAGTCCTGACATACTATATCGGCCATCGCAAGGAAGTAATCCGTCGTCGAACTCGTTTTGAATTAAATCGCGCTCAGAGACGTGCCCATATTTTAGAAGGGTTAAAGATAGCACTAAAACACCTAGATCGAATTATTAAAACCATTCGTTCTTCAAAAAATGCGGCTGTGGCAAAAGAGGCATTAATTAAGAAATTTGATTTGAGCCCGGAGCAGGCACAGGCCATTTTAGAAATGCAGCTGCAAAGACTTACAGCTTTAGAGCGCGACAAAATAGAGGCGGAATATTTAGAGTTGATTAAAAAGATAGAGATGTATAAGTCGATACTGGCTTCTGAGAAGAAGATAGATATTATTATTAAGGACGAATTGAAAGATGTTAAGAGGGTATATGGAGATGATAGGAGGACTGCGATTATGGGAGAAGTGGAAGAGATTGAAATAGAAGATTTAATAGCCGAAGAAAATGTAGTAGTGGCAATCAGCAACGCAGGATATATTAAGCGCCTCGCCGTAAGCAGTTATCGTCAGCAACACAGGGGAGGAAAGGGTGTTGCGGCAATGGCAACGAGAGAAGAAGATTTTGTGAAGCATTTGTTTGTTGCCTCCACTAAGGACTATCTCTTGGTGTTTACTAATCAAGGCAGAGTATATTGGCTTAAAGTATATGAGATTCCCCATGCAGGCCGGCAGGCTAAAGGTAAAGCGATAATAAATATTTTAAATTTGAACCAAGGTGAGGGAATTAGTTCTGTAATTCCCGTAAAGGAATTTACAGAAGGAAAATATCTAGTAATGTGCACTAAACAAGGTTTAATAAAAAAGACAGGCCTCTCTGCTTTTAGCAGTCCGCGCAAAGGAGGTATTATCAGCATAACTCTTGACAAGGGTGACGTCTTGATTAATGCAGCCTTAACAGACGGCAACCAGGAAATTCTATTAGCCGTTCGTTCGGGAAAATCAATTCGTTTTAAGGAAAAGCAAGTTCGAGATATGGGCCGTCAGGCAAAGGGGGTGAGAGGAGTATCGTTGTCTAAGAAAGACGAAATTATCGGCATGACGATTCTGTCTTCAGCAGTGAACAAGAGTCAGACTACCTTACTCACTGTAACTTCAGGTGGTTTTGCAAAAAGAACTGCCTTAAAAGATTACCGTTTGCAATCGCGCGGTGGCAAGGGAATAATTAGCATAAAGACAACCCAGAAAAATGGTGATGCGGTTGAGGTAATGACTGTAGAGCCGCAGGATGAAATACTTGTGGTTACACAAAAAGGTATGATTGTGCGTTGCCCTGTTAAGGATGTACGTCAAACCGGAAGAAATACACAAGGCGTGCGTCTGATAAGTTTAGATAAGGGCGATGCCGCAATATCTGTAGCAAAGGTAGTCTTTAACGACGAAGATTGATATTTGACAAGAAGCAAGCGTTAGGAACGATTTTCGATGCCCCCATCGTCTAGTCTGGTCTAGGACACAAGCTTTTCAAGCTTGCGACACCGGTTCGAATCCGGTTGGGGGCGTTTAGTTATAATAAATAGAAAGATATTGAGAATTTAGCTGGTAGGGGGGG
>JABMQK010000117.1 GCA_013203265.1 bacterium
TGCGGGTGTAGCTCAGTTGGTAGAGCACCACGTTGCCAACGTGGATGTCGTGGGTTCGAAGCCCATCGCCCGCTCCAAATCAAATGAATCCGCCACTGAATCAATGGCGGATTCATTTGACCCCGCCCTTTTGGCGGGATAAGATACATTTTTTAAAATAAGATTTGTCGGATTTATGTAAATAACCTTAGCCAAAAGAGCGGGGTTTAATTCAGCCAAATAATTTACGTCGCTGTAAAGTAGAATGGACACCCCGTAAATTATGTCGTCATTAAAGGAGGATTAATGAGAATATTAGATTTTCTCTGCAAAAAGGCAATAAAAGCTAATTTAACAACAACGACAAAAGAAGATACTATCAAAGAGCTTGTAGATTTATTAATAACTAGTGGAGAAATAGCAAAGAAAGACCGTTCTAGGCTGATAGAGTCATTGATGGATAGAGAGGCTTTGGGTTCCACGGCAATAGGGCACAATATAGGTATCCCTCATGCAAAGTCAGATTGTGTTAGGCATTTAGTTGCTGCATTTGGTTTGTCACAAAAAGGTGTCGATTTTGATTCTTTAGATGGTGAACCCGTATATATATTCTTTTTACTTATTGCTCCTCAAGATTCAGCCGGACCACACTTAAAGGCATTGGCTCGAATATCACGTTTAACCAAAGATAAGTATTTCAGAGATAGTTTAAGACAGGCAAAAGACGAAAAGGCCATATTAAAGATAATATCTCAAGAAGATGAAAAAAGAATCTAAATTAAACCCACACCCACTCTTTAATATTAAATGGTTCTATCCGGGCATAAGAATTAAAAGATGGATTCTCCTTTTAATATTAGGTATTTTATTGATAGCGACCGGATTAGCGGGTGGTCTTTTAACTTTGCGTTCTAGTAATATCGCTTCGATACATTCCAGAATTCTAGTAGCCGCTTATACTTTAGACTTTATTGTGGGTGTTTGGCTCGTTGTTCAAGCGGTAAAGAAGATTTTTCGTTCAATAGTTACTTTATTTTTGCCTCAAGAGGAAGAGAAATTCATAGATATTGTTTATCAGAAGAGGCAGTTAGCGCGTGGGCCTAAAATTGTTGTGATTGGAGGAGGGACTGGGTTGGCTACTATCCTTCATGGTTTGAAGGAGTATACAAATCACAATAGCGCGATTGTTACTGTTGCGGATGACGGTGGAAGCTCTGGCAGATTGAGGCAACAGTTCAATATACTTCCGCCGGGGGATATACGTAACTGTTTAGTTGCTTTGGCCGACACAGAACCATTGATGCGCAAATTATTTCAATTTAGATTTGATAAAGATTCCGAATTCGCCGGTCATAACTTTGGAAATCTATTTATTACAGTAATGACTCAATTAACAGGTGATTTTGAGCAGGCCATAAAAGAATCCAGTAAGGTTTTGGCTATACGTGGACACGTGATTCCGTCGACATTAAGTAGAGTCACCTTGGTCGCTGAGCATAAAGATGGCACCCAGACAGAAGGAGAAAAAAATATTCCAGAGACAGGAATTCCTATAGATAAAGTTTATTTAAAACCGCAGGGAAATCCAGCCACCCCTGAAGCGACTAGGGCGATTCAAAATGCCGATATGATTGTTTTAGGACCAGGCAGTCTTTATACCAGTATAATTCCCAATTTGCTAATTAAAGAAATTACAGAAGCGATAGTGAATTCTAAAGCAATTAAATTCTATGTTTGCAATATCATGACCCAGCATGGCGAAACAGATAACTTTACCGTTTCTGACCATTTAAGAGTTCTAATTGCACATTCTCATTCTCGCATAATTGATTATTGTATTGTTAATAATGGTTCGATACCGCAGGATATTATAGAGAAGTATAAACTTGAACATTCATCATTTGTTGACGTAGATTTAGATAAGATACGTAGTTTGGGATATAAAGTAATAGCTGATAATTTAGTTAGCGTTAGTAATAAAGTTATAAGACACAATGATTTAAAGTTAGCTCAGATAATAGTTAAGATCTTTAATTCAAAGAGACATGCAAGAACAAGATAAGAAGCTAAATTTATTGATTGCGATTCATTGTCATCAGCCAGTCAGTAATTTTCCTGGTGTTTTTCAGGACGCATTTGAAAGAGCATATTTACCTTTTTTAAATGTATTTGAAGAATTTAGTAATATTAAGATATCATTTCATTTTTCAGGAAGCCTATTGGATTGGTTAATACAAAAACATCCAGAATTTATTGAGAGGTTAAAGTTATTAGTTAAGGAAAGAAGGATAGAGATAATTGGTGGAGGGTATTTTGAGCCCATATTGACAATGATTCCTTCCAGGGATGCCGTTGGTCAAATAGCAATGCTTAAAAAGAAAATAAAGGAGCTATTTGGATATAATTGTAGAGGCGTTTGGCTTGCCGAACGAGTCTGGGAACCTAAAATACCTTTTATTTTAGAAGAATCCGGTTCAGAGTTTACCATCGTTGATGATTATCACTTTAGGCGTTCAGGTAAGGATCCGGAAAGATTAAACGGGTACTATTTGTGTGAAGAGGAATTAAAGACCGCTTTTGTATTCGGTGGTTCCGAAAAATTAAGGTATTTAATACCTTTTAGATTGCCCGATGAAAGTATAAGTTATCTTAAGAATAGATTAAGTTTAGAATCAGGAGATTTAACCATAACTTTTGCTGATGATGGAGAAAAGTTTGGCCTTTGGCCAGGGACGAATAAATGGGTTTATAGAGAAAAATGGTTGAAGAATTTCTTTACTGCCTTAGAGGAAAACAGAGATTGGATTAATATGTTTACCTTCTCTGAATTTATAGATAAGTTTGAACCGACAGATAGAGTATATTTGTCTTGCGGAAGTTACAGAGAGATGCAGGAATGGTCCGGCGGTTTTTTCAGAAATTTCTTTGTAAAGTATCCTGAAGCAAACAATATGCAAAAAAAGATGTTTTTAATAAGTAATAGGTTGAATGAATTGCAAAAGAAACACAGTTCTCATCGGGATAAATTCGCACTAATAAAGAAATATTTATATATGGGTCAGTTCAATGATGCTTATTGGCATGGTATGTTCGGTGGTTTATATTCGAATCATCTACGTTCAGGAGTTTACGAGCACCTTATAAAAGCAGAAAATTTAATTGAAGAGATAGAAAAGAGCCATGAAATAATTAGTCAAGGAGACTTTGATAAAGACGGTAGAGAGGAGTTAATTGTTTCCAATAAAAGGATGAAGTTATATTTTAGGCCTGGGGAGGGAGCGACGATTTCTGAATGGGATGATAAAGTGAGGTGTTTGAATTTAACCAATGCTGTATCTCGCAAGTTCGAACATTATCATAAACAACTAAATGAAAAATTGCACTATTCTTTCAAAAAAAAGGAAAAGAATATAGATCCTAAGAGTATTCAAGATCAGAATTCGACAAAAGAATTAGAATTAGATAAATTTTTATTCTATGACCGGTATCCAAGATATAGTTTAAGGGATTATTTATTAGATCCAGATACCAAATTGAATGATTTCTACAGGTGTACATTCAAGGAAATTGTAAAATTAGGTGCCGCCTCATATGAGCTAAAACATAGCTCTGACCATAAGAAAAAGATACTGGAATTTTCAGTAAAAGAAATTATTGATATGTGTGTAGTGAAATTGACTAAAATAGTCAGCGTATTGGATAATTTGGTTTCTGTTGATTATTGTTTAGAGAATTTTGGCGCAAAAGAAGTAACTTTTATCTTTGGCACAGAATTTAATTTATCTTTATATGATTCTGAGTTTTGTACAGCTGCTAATGAAGAAGAAAGTGTTAGTAATTTTACTGTTAATGATCTCTGGAAAGGTGTTAAAATCGATTTTTCCTTAAAACCTGAAGGGCGAATCTGGTATTTTCCTGTGGAGACAGTATCCGATTCAGAATCAGGATTAGAGAAGACATATCAAGAACTTTGTACTTTTTTTAACTGGCCGGTTTCTTTAGGCCAGAATGCCCAATTAAAGTTAAATCTGAAAGTAAAATTAGCTTAGAGATGATTACTATTATAAAAAAAATACTTAAAGTCAAAAATAAGCAAGGACTCCATGCAAGACCTGCAGCTCTATTTGTTCAACTGGCTAATAAATTTGACTCCAAGATAACTGTAACTAAGGATGGTCAAGATGTTAATGGTAAGTCTATTATGGGCATACTTATGTTAGCGGCTGAAAAGGATAGCCAGATCTTAATTGTTGCAGAAGGCGAGGATGCAAAGGAAGCGGTAGAGGCATTAGGAGGATTAATTAATAGAGATGAATGAAATTGTTTTACGCGGCATTCCAGCATCTCCCGGAATAAAAATCGGCCAGGCATATCTTTTAGGTCAAGAAGATTATGTTGTTCTTAAAAGGTCGGTTTCAGAGAAACAGATACCATTTGAGGTATCTCGTTTTGAAGACGCATTGATAAATACTCGAAGGGAGATATTGGATTTACAAAATAAGGTAGCTGAAGGTATGGGGACTGAACACGCAGAAATATTCGATGCCCATCTTTTAGTGATTGAGGATCGCATGCTTATAGAAGAGGTAATCACCCGTGTAAAAAAAGAAAAATTGGCTATTGATTATGTATTTTATCAAGTGTTAAAGAGATATGCCGACGTTTTTTCTAAAGTAGAAGATGAATATTTAAAAGAGAGAATTAGTGATATAAATGACGTTGGCCGACGTGTCTTAAGACATCTATTGGGCAAGAAAAGTAAGGGGCTAGAAGGAATAAGCAGCTCGGTGATTGTTGTTGCACATGATCTTTCCCCTTCGGATACAGCGACTATGCATCATAAGAAAGTAGCCGGTTTTATAACCGATATAGGTGGGAAGACTTCTCATACGGCTATTATGGCGAAGTCTATAGAAACACCCGCAGTCGTAGGTTTAGAGATAGCTACGTCACAAATTAAAGATGGAAATACTATAATTATAGATGGTAATTCAGGGTTAGTAATTGTAAATCCGAGACATGAAACTTTAAATAAATATCAGCGCAAAAAAGAAAAGATTAAAGATCTAAGTAAGGTTTATCCCACCTTAAAAGATTTACCGGCGGTAACTCTAGATGGTAGAGAAGTGAAGTTATCTGCGAATATCGAGTTGCCTGAAGAAATTCCGATAGTACTGGAACATGGTGTTCATAGTATAGGCCTTTATCGCACAGAGTTCTTTTATATGAATAGAAAGGATTTACCTTCAGAGGAGGAACAATTCAAGGCTTATAGGTATGTAGCTGAAGCTATGAAGCCTCATTCTGTAATTATTCGGACACTGGATCTTGGTGGAGATAAATTTCTTTCACAGCTACAAATACCTCATGATATGACACCTTTTTTAGGCTGGCGCGCTATACGTTTTTGTCTGGCAAGGCCAGATATATTTAAGGCTCAGTTGCGTGCCATTCTCAGAGCGTCTATGTACGGCAATCTAAAAATTATGTATCCTATGATTTCCGGAGTAGAGGAGTTAAAACAAGCAAACAAATTATTGGAAGATTCAAAGAAAGAGTTGCGCGCAAAAAAGCTTATCTATAAAGATGATATTGAAGTTGGTGTTATGATAGAAGTACCTTCAGCAGCTCTTACTTGCGATATATTATCTAAAGAGGCTGCTTTTTTTAGCATTGGGACTAATGATTTGATTCAGTATTCTTTAGCAGTAGATAGGACTAATGAAAAAGTAGCTTATCTTTACGAACCTTTACATCCTGCAGTATTAAGATTGATTAAGAATATTATTAATGCTGGGCATAAGGCGGGGATTTGGGTTGGTATGTGTGGTGAAATGTCTGGCGAACCAGCATTTGTTTTATTGCTGTTGGGTTTAGGCTTAGATGAATTTAGTATGCCGGCTTCAGCAGTTCCTAGAATAAAACAGATAATTAGAGCTGTAACTACCAAACAGGCAGAGGTGATAGCTCAGGAGGCATTAAGCCTATCAGAAGGTAAGGATGTTGAGAAATTCGCAAAGGAGCAATTACATAAAATATTACCAAAATATTATACAAGAACATGAGGAGTCAAATGAAGACACAATTTATGGAATATAATGAACATAAATTGTTTGTCTAAATTTGACCCAGCCCTCTAAGCATAATAAGTATATTTAGAAGATTATAGGATAGGTAGGGTTTAATAGATAAAAGGATATGTTTATTCAATATGCAGAGAGGGCTGGGTTCAATTCGCACAGTGACTTATATTTCAGCCGAAGGCTGATCCGTCCTTCGGCGGACACTAGCGTTCTATAAGCCACGTGCTCATTAAAGGAGTCAAGCTATGATCGATTTAAGTAATTTTGTGGGTCTGAATATAAAGTTTAATTCGTCGCAATACAGATTAATTTTTGATAAAGACCCAGCATCCAAAGAACCAGCTGTCCGTACTATTGATCAGATGAAGGAGGTATTAAAGGACCAGGCGATTTCTACGCCTAAAGAACTCTATTTTATGTATCGGGATGTTTATTGTTTGAAAGATAATGATGTTATTAGGGAACATAAATTGCGATTTGATATAACTGTAATAAAACCTGATAGATTAGGCAGGGAGTTTATGAAGACAGCCGGTCATTACCATCCCAAAAGTTATCCTGAACTTTATGAGGTAGTTTATGGAGAAGCTCTGTGTCTGCAGCAACGGCCTGATGAGAACGACTCTAAAAAGATAAAAGAAGTAATTGTTGTGAAAGCCAAACAAGGCCAAAAGATTATTTGCCTGCCTCATTTTGGGCACATATTAATAAATATTTCGGATAAACCACTGATTACTTCTAATTGGGTAAGTTCTGAATTTAGTTCTGAATACGAGTTATATAAAATGGCCAGAGGGGCAGCGTATTATGCTTTTGATGACCAGGAAAATATAACGTGGCAGAAGAATGAGTTTTTTCCCGAGCTGCCCAAAATAACTTTTTTTACGCCAAACGATAAGATTCCTGAATTCGGCCTAAAGACAGGCACTCCGATGTATTCTTTAATTAACGACTTAAATAAACTAGATTTCTTAAATAATCCGGAGAGATACAGATATGAAAAAGCCTTCAAAAAATAACAAAAGTTTTAAAGTTTTGATTCTTGCAGGAGGATATGCAACCAGGCTTTATCCCATTACTATAAATGTCTCTAAGCCCCTACTTAAAATTGATAAGAGGGCGATAATCGATTTTGCTATTCAAGATTTGGTTAAGATTAAGGAATTGACTGAGATTATGATCATAACAAATAATAAATTCTATAAAGATTACCTCCTATGGAAAAGAGGACTAAAAATTAAGAAAAAAGTTACAATTATTAACGATGGAACAAAGAGCGATAAAATAAAGTTAGGCGCTGTAGGCGATATGTACTATGCAGTAAGAAAGAGAAATATTAAGAGTGATTTTTTAGTAATCGGAGGAGATAATATTTTTGAGAAAGGACTTTCTGATTTTGTAAGATTTGCACAAAAAGAACCTCCTAGCGTATCAATAGGGATTTATGATCTAGAGAATAAATTTAGGGCACGCCGCTATGGTGTTGTAGAGACAGATAAACACCACCAAATTTTAGATTTTAAGGAGAAACCAGAACATCCAGCTTCAACTCACGTGGCGATGTGTATGTACTATTTTCCAAAGAGTACTTTAGTCTTTTTTAGAGAGTATGTGAAAAAACTTAAACTGGATACAGATAAAGCGGGTAGTTATATAAAGTGGCTAATGACAAAAGGTAAAATTTATGGTTTTAAATTCAAAGGCCTATGGTTAGATATAGGACAAGTTGATACCTATAGAAGAGCACAGAGACATTTTTCTCATAATAAAGATTATTGATTAAATGAAACCCATCCGCCACATAACATTGGCGGATGCTGGTTGAATTTGACCCCCACACCAAAATTCTTTGGTGTGGGGGTAAGTTCGGATATATAATTTACGTCTCCGCTAAAGAAGCAATGGCGGATCCGTAAATTATGTCGTCATTAAAGGAGGAAAAGAAATGGCTAAAGGTAATATAAAGATTATAACTTCCGAGTCAGTAGGTGAGGGGCATCCGGATAAGCTTTGTGATCAAATTTCCGATGCAGTTTTAGATGATGTATTGCGTCAAGACTCGAA
>JABMQK010000118.1 GCA_013203265.1 bacterium
ACATCTTTTTTGTAAAAGTTTCGGTAGATAATTTTAGAATGGATGGCGATTTCTAAGATTTTTCTTTGGATTTTGTTTTTTCCTTAGCGACAGGAGCGGCTTGAGCTTCGGTGGCTTCTGCGGCTTCGGCTTCAGGTTTTTCAGCAGCTTTTTCTTTCTTTACTTTTAATCTAATCATCTTTATTTTAGGTAAACCATACACTTTTGATGATTCATCCCATTTACCTTTTTTCTGAAGATGTTTTATTCTTTCCACACGTTTTAAAACTGTTCGCTGCTGTTTTCCTTTTAAAGCAGAACTTAATGAAGGATGTATTGACATTTTATATCTTCCTTATAAAACAGTCTTTATATGTTTGTCGTAGTTTTTTTAGGTACTTTTTAGCAATTTTTTTATTTGCAAATTTTCCTGTACAAACTTCCATAAAATTACCCTTTGTAATAATGAGAGTGTTGTAACCCTTTTGTTGTAATTTTGTAGTTTCTTTTTTTACATATGAGGAGTTCTTTTTATATGTGGCTACTTGAATTATATATTCACAAGCAATTATTTTATCATTGTTTTCTTTTTTTTCAAGTTCTTTAGAAACAATAGGTGTTAGTGGTATTTTATTATCTCCTAGATTGATTTCGTTAGTAATAGTTTGCATTTTGCTATCAACAAGAAAACGCGATGAGATTTGCTTCTGGGAGATTGACTTTCCATGTTCTACCCCTAGAGCAAAGCTCATTATAATTATGATGATAGAAGAGGCCACCTTTATGCAAGACTGGGTAGGAAATTTGGACTCAGTTGAATTCGGCGGTGAATTTCTATTGGCCCTTATTCCCTTTTTAATCTTTTGGCCTAATTCAAATATCTCTAATTGAATTTGCTTCTGTGACATGTTTTTATTATACACGTTAAATCAAATATTCTTCAAGCTTTTTTTTATTTTTTTCTCGAGTTAATTTTTTATATTATTAGGTAGTATTAATATTTCTATACTTTTTCGTAAGGATTAAATAATTTTTCATGTTCATCTAAAACAGACCTATCTGACATCGCAGCGATATAATCGCAAATTATCTCTCGTTTTTTCATTGGTTCATTTTTTATTTTTTTAAAAATGTCTGCTGGTAGCTGCTTAGGGTTTTCTTTATATGCATTAAATAAATCATTTATAAATCTTTTTGCTTTGCTCGTCATTCTTACGATTCTTACGTTTTCATAAAGATTTTTTTGCAAAAACCTTCTTGCTTGTTTTCTTTCTGTTTGCATTTCTGAGCTAAACGATATAATACTGTTTTTTAATTTTCTCACATCTTTTACGGTTTTTATCTTTTTTTCCTTAATTTTCCTTTCAGATTCTTTCAATAAATCAGTAACCTGTTGATTTATTAATTCTCTAATAAGATGGTATTTCAACATGTCTTTGTTATTATAATTTGCATTTTCTTTTTTAATTTTATTATAAGCTTTATTCCACAAAGGGACCTTCATTAAATCGTCCTCTTTTAGTATATCAGAGGTTAGTCCATCATCTAAATCATGATTATCATAGGCAATTTCATCTGCGATATCTACTACTTGTGCTTCTAACGTAGGTTGATCATCAATGTTAATCTTCGGATCTGAGATTCTTGCAGGGATATCAAATGAGGTTTTATGTTTTATGATACCTTCTCTTACTTCGCATGTTAAATTCAAACCGTTAAATTTTGTGTATCTTTTTTCTAATTCAGTTATTATCTTGTAACTGTGATGATTATGATTAAATCCTCCCCGTTTTTTCATTATTTCCTTTAATGTTTCTTCTCCGGCATGGCCAAAAGGAGCATGTCCTAAATCATGAGCTAAGGCAATTGCTTCGATTAAATCTTCGTTTAAAGATAAGCTTCTTCCAATAGTGCGAGCAATTTGAGCAACTTCTAAAGTGTGAGTTAGCCTTGTTCGATAATAATCTCCCTCAAATATCACAAAAACTTGAGTTTTGTATTCTAACTTTCTAAATGCTTCACAGTGGATAATCCTATCTCTATCGCGTTGATAAATGGTGCGGAGCGAATGTTCCTCTTCAGGGTGCAGTCTTCCTTTAGAGTTTTTACTGCGCATAGCATAAGGAGCTAAAATATTATTTTCTCTTTTTTCTATGTCTTTTCTTGTGTGCATTGGTTAGTTTGTTGTATAAACATTTTAATGATTGCGAGATAACTTTAGTATTTGTGGCTACCGGCATAAAATTGGTATCTCCTTGCCAGCGAGGAACGACATGGATATGAAGGTGATTATCGATTCCAGCACCGCTGATTCTTCCTAAATTAATCCCAATATTGTAACCATCGGGCTTTAGAACTTTATTAATTAGTTTTTTTGTTCTTTTAATCACATCAAATAAATCTAATGCTTCTTCTTTTCTGAGTTCTTCTAGCTGCTTTAGGTGTCTTATGGGACAGGCCATAAAATGCCCATTATTATAGGGATAGATATTAAGTAGCGAAAAGCTATATTTATTTCTTATGATTACGAATAATTTTTTATCTTCTTTTTTATTTTTAGATGACAAACAGAATATGCACTTTTTATTTTTTTGTTTAGCTTTTTGAACATATCTTATTCTCCAGGGTGCCCAAATTTTTTTCATGGCAACCTCACTATTTGAGATTTAATATCATCATTGATTTCAAGTATTCCATATGAGCGATATGGCGAGAATATAGTATCAGTTGCGCTACCCGGATTAAAAAACAGAATCCCTTCTTTTTTTTCATTAAAAGGAGCATGAGAATGTCCAAATACGATTATATCTAATTTTTGTCCAAAGGCGTCTTTTATAAAGGAAATTAAGTTTTCCGGATGGCCCCTTCCGTGAATTAAACCGATTTTAAAACTACCCACAGTGATAATTTCTTTTTCTTTTAGCCTTTCTCTCACCTTTTGATTGTCCATATTGCCATATACTGCCATTACAGGACAGATTTTGTTTAATGTGTCCAAAACATCTGGCGTAATTAAATCTCCTGCATGTAGAATTAAGTCAGCATCTTTAAAGGCCGAATAGACTTCTTTTGGAATATCAAGAGCTCTTTCCGGAATATGGGTATCAGAAATTACACCTATTTTCATTTAAATAATTAGACGAGGTTTACTATAAAGATCAAGAAGGGTGTTTAGATGGTCTATGTCCCAGGTAGTTATTTTTGCCTCTTTTGCCAGCAATCTCGCATTTATTTCGGTTTTATCCAAACCAATAATTAAACGTCTTGTCGATTTCTCTTTTTTTCTAATTTTATTTGTTTCCCTAATAAATTCACAAACACACTCTTCGGTAATATCCCCATATTTAAAACCAATAAGCCAACTTTCTTCTTCTGAGAGACAAAAGAATCCCCTTTTAATATAATGGCCGTCAAAGTTTAAAGATTCTATTTCCTTAAATTTAGAAAGAATAATTTTATTTTTTCCTAAACGAACAGAATCATTAGAGAATAAAGAAAATAGATCATAGAGTCTTTGAGAAATATCTTTTTTTGACATTTCGATAAATTCGATTAGGGATTGTTCAATCTTGTTCCTGAAAGAGATAACCTGGTCTTCATAATTTTGTGAGAGATTATTTATTTTCTCCAAATAGACAAAATTCAACCAAAAGTTAAAGACTCTATCATTTATATTATAAAAAGAACCTGCACGATAGATAGTGTTGGATTCTATTAGGTGGGCTAATTTTTGATTTATATCGCGATAGTTCTTATGGAGCAAGCTCGATAAGTCTTTGATTCTATTTTTGCCTTGGGCAATTAAGAGCAGCATATTCAGTATGTCCGGCTTATTTTTTAAATTAAGCAAATCAATATAATTCTGGAAACGCAAATTTAGGATTCCCCATTGGTTAAACAGGATATTTTCGAGACTATAGATAAATATGAATGGTGTGATGTTATCGGAATCTAAGACAAGAGCGTTTTGATAGATGTGTTGCGATATTTTATCCAAATAGAAAGGATGTCCGCCAGTAAAATTTATTAGAAAATTTGCGATATCCTGAGGTATATGTATATTTTTTAATCTGTTTTTTACAAGAACATTGCTGCTTCTGTTTTCAAAATGATCTATATCTAAAATTTCAAAGTTTCCAAAAAGAAGTGATAATTCATCTTGGATAATTTTTTTTGCCTTTGTTTTATGGGAACTGGAAACGATATACATCGTATCTTTCTGGGCCATTATTTTTTTTCCCAATTCCTGGAAGATATTTCTGATTTTGAGAGATTCGAGGTTCTGAAATTCGTCAAAAATTACAACTATTTTTTGTTTTGTTTCTTGATTGAGAATTTCCAAAAGAGAAAGCATGTCCCTAAATGTGGCGATATCTAATTTATTCTTTGCTACATTAGATGATAATTCTTCAATTTTAGATGCGGTATTGGGTATATGGTGTTTTGATTCCTCTATAAGCCTGTTAAAATTCTCTTTTGGTAGGACAATGCCTTTTGTCTTTAAAAAACTGAACAGGATAGTGTTAAAGAATCTTTGGATAAAGATATTTGCTATGGGTTGGCTTAGATCAAAGTAAAGTGGGATAATTTCAGAATCAGTAAGATTATCAAAAACAAATTTGGTAATCCAGGTCTTACCTATTAATTCATCTCCCAGAAGTGCGATATTTTGGCGGTAACCGTCTTTTAAGCCTACGAGGCGCTTATTGATAAGTTTAATTACTTCTTCTCTGCCAATAAATTGTTCTTTGATAAACATTTTTATTACGCTATAAATAAGGCCTTTGTAGCTTTATGATACTATATCTTTTTTGCGTTATTGTCAACAAAAGATATAGTTGAAAAACTTCAATATCGAGATCAGTTAAAGCCCCCTTTGAATTTTTGTTCTCTAAGCGGGCGAGCGGAATCGAACCGCCATATTTAGCTTGGTCCCGCACTTTTATTCAAAGTGTGGGACCAAATTCAGCCTAATTTGTAGAAAGCATGAATAACTTACGCTCATTTCATTTCGCGTAAGTTATGGCCTCATTTAAGAAGTTTATCTTTACCCCGTTAGAAAATTTCGTTCTCTAACGGGGTTTATATAAGTTATCAATAATCCATAGCGGATGAGGGGAATCGAACCCCCGTTATCAGCTTGGGAAGCTGATGTTCTACCATTGAACCACATCCGCAACAGCTTATCAAATAAGCACTTCACTTATGGAGCGTGTAATGCGACATAACCAATAAGTGCGAATTTAATCCCGCATCATTTTCAAGGTAATTCCGACTCGAAAAATGGTGTGGGAAGAAACTGCGCCGCAATAAAATTACACATTACTTTAGAAAGAGTCTTCTATTAGTTTAATCGAACAATATTCTCCGCACATGGTGCATACAGAAGTTTCTTCTGGCTGGGACTGTAATCTATATTCTTTTGCCTTAATTGGGTCAATAGATAATTTAATCTGTTTTTTCCAATCTCGAGACTTTCTTGCCTGTGAAATCTCTTTGTCCCACTCTGTTTGGTATTTGATTCCTTTTGCGATATCACCAGCATGTGCTGCTATTTTGGATGCGATTAAACCCTCTTTTACATCTTCTATGGAAGGTAATTTTAAATGTTCGGATGGGGTGACATAGCATAAAAAGTCAGCACCATAATAGCTTGCCAGTGCGCCACCAATTGATGCTGAGATATGGTCGTATCCAGAAGATACATCTGTTACCAGTGGGCCAAGGACATAAAAAGGAGCCCCATGGCAGATTTGTTTTTGAAGTTTTACGTTTTTTTCTATTTGGTTAAGAGGAACGTGACCCGGGCCTTCAATTATGGTTTGAACGCCCCTTTCAAGAGCATATTTAGATAATTGACCTAGTTTTCTTAGTTCATAAAGTTGCGCTTGATCAGTAGCATCTAAGATACTTCCTGGACGAAGACCATCACCCAGGCTAAGTGTTATATCAAATTTTTTTGCAATTCTTAAGACATCGTCGAAGTATTCATAAAGAGGATTTTCTTTATCGTTGTGAATTATCCAATTAGCCAGTATAGCTCCGCCCCTGCTGACAATTTCTATAATTCTTTTTTTATAGCGGGACATCTTTTTAATTATTTCTTGGGTGACGCCAGCATGTATAGTAAAGAAATCTACTCCTTCTTCTGCTTGTCTTTCGATGGTTTCTAGAATATCGTCTTTAGTCATTTTTACAAACTTTTTTCTTTTATATTGTGCTTGCTGAGCAGCTTCATATATGGGAACAGTGCCAAGCGGTATGCTAGAATTAGAAATGATTTCCCTTCTTATTTTTCTTGTGTTCTTACCAACGCTTAAATCCATTACAGTATCAGCACCATATTCAATAGAGATCTTTAGTTTTTTTAATTCGCTCTTGATATTAGAGACATCCGTCGATGCACCGATATTTACATTAACTTTCGTACGTAATCCTTTACCAACTGCACAAGGTTTTTTAAGTTTGCTAATTTTATTCTTCAAAATTACAGTTTTACCATAGGAAATGTTTTTAAGTAGAGTATTGATATCTTGATGTTCAAGATGAGATATTTTTTTGATTAAAGTAGTGGGAATTCTTTTTCGGCTAGATTCTATAATATTCATATCAGTTTAAATAACTTCTCAGTAGCTTTATCTTTTTACTTACGTTTTTTGTTTTATATAAAGCACTGCAAACGGCAATGCGATTTATTTTCAATGCTTTCAAGATTTTTAGCTGAGGATTATCAATGCCACCAATAAGAAAAAGAGGAATTTTGATAGTTTTCTTAAGAAGATTTATTTTTTTTATTCCAATAGCCTTATATTGTTTCTTTGTAGGAGTTTTATATATTGGCCCAAAACCAATATAATCTGCACCGTCTCTTTGTGCAAGCTTGGCTTGTTTAGTGTTATGACAAGAAATTCCAATTATCTTATCTTTTCCTAAGATCTTTCTTGCAGATTTCAAAGATAAGTCCTTCTGTCCCAGATGCACACCGTCAGAATTAGATAATATGCATATTTCGAGATAATCATTTATTATAAAAAGGGCCCTATTTTTTATGATTTTTTTTATAAGGAGAGCTTTTTTAAAAATCTCTTTCCAGTCAGAATCTTTATCTCTGAGCTGGATGATTTTTATTTTATTTTTTAGGAATCCTTTTATGAGCTTAGATATATTTCTTTTACGGCAAGTTCCTATATCTAATATCGCATAGATGTCCGAGTTTTTTAACGCATTCCTTTTCGACATTGTAGAACCTGAATCTTAAATTCTGAAATTTTCTTGAAGCATTGATATCGAAGATATAAAATAACTCTTCTAATACCCTTATCGCCTCTTTTACGCGTTGACAATTAGCAAGTAAGATATCATAAATATTTTGTTTAGTATTTTTTGTTTTTATTCTTTTTCCTACATCCGATTGACTGTTACGATATTTAATAATTTCACATTCCCTAACCTTAGAATCTTTCAGTATCTTAGAGATATCATGCCTTATTTTTTTCAATTTCGATGTATTAGTTTTATCATTAATGATTAGTCGCATTACATCTTCGCAGACTCTCATTCCTTCTTTCGCCCGATTAATATTTGCATCAATTATTCTTAAAATACTGCCTCTGAGGTACATTTTATTTTTCATACGGAGACATTTTTCTTATTATGTTTGTAGTAGAATATCCTTTTTTAAATCGAATCGTGGTTACTTTGCCACCACGACTTTTTACAAAATCAGCTCCAACTATTTCTTTATTCTTCCAATCAGCTCCTTTTACAAGCACATTAGGACAGATTTTCTTTATTAGATTTAGTGGTGTCTTCTGACTAAAAGAGCAGATATAGTCCACACATTCAAGGTTGGCGAGAATTTTCATCCTGTCCCTTAACGGATTGATAGGTCTTTTTGATCCTTTAATAGATCTTACGGAAGCGTCAGAATTGACTCCGATAACGAGCAGGTCTCCAAGTGTTTTCGCCTTTTTTAGATAGGAGATATGTCCGAGGTGAAGGATATCAAAACAGCCATTTGTAAAGACTATTCTTTTCCTTCTTTTTTTCAGAGAGGATATTATTTCTATCAATCTATTTATAGAGAAGATTTTATTCTGAAGCATCTATTTTTAGCACAGGGTATCTTCTATAAGTTCGCAAATCACATGTCCGATACAAATATGCGCCTCTTGAATGCGTGCGGTATCACTGCTAGGAACAATGAAGGATAAATCGCAGGATTTCGCAAATTCCTTACCACTCTCTCCTGTAAGAGCAATTGTTTTTATTCCCATCTCTTTAGCTTTTTTTATTGCTTCAATAATATTTTTTGACTTTCCGCTAGTTGAGATAGCTATTAACAAATCATTTTCTTCAGCTAACGATTCAAGTTGTCGCGCAAAAATTTTATCATATCCATAATCATTTCCTATAGCTGTAATCATTGATGTGTTAGTGGTAAGCGCTATCGCAGGTAGAGATTTTCTATTTTTTTTGAATCTTACTACGAGTTCAGCAGCGAGATGCTGGCTGTCAGCAGCGCTTCCACCATTTCCGCAAAAGATAATCTTACTACCACTTTTTAGTGTTTCGATGAATAGGTTGGTTATGCATTGGATATCCTTCAGGCAGGTTAAAATAATCTCCTGCTTTACAGATATTGATCCTTCAATTAATTTTTTTATTTTTTCTTCCATAGTCATTCCTGATTACATATACCTTTCAGGGACTTCTTTAATTTCCTTTAATTCTGGAGAATAAGCCTCTTTTTTTCTACCGAAACATATACCGAGTGATTCATGTAGAGCTACTTGGTTCACATCTACGAGCTTCTGTTTTATAGCATCTTCTGTTTTTAAATAGCGTACTTGTTTACCTACGACACCTACAATAGTAACACCTGATATTCCTTTTTTGAGCAGAATGACTCCTGCGGCTCCACCCTCTATTCCAAAGTTTGCATCATAAGCTGAGCTGTGTCCGCATCGAACCAGGTGGCCAGGAGTAACATATCGCGCTTCAGGGATTTGGTATATGCCTTCTACAAATATATGGGATTTCTTCATGAATTTTTTTATTTGAGGGTCAGCTTTTAATTTTTTAGTGATTCCTTGAGATACATATTTTCCTGCTCCAGCAAGTTTTTTATGTCCGAAAGCGTCAACTCCAGCACTTTCATCAACAATTTCTTTCCCGCTAACATCCTTTATGCCTTCCGCTACCACAATTATATAGTAACCTGATTTTGTTTCACTGTTGTTTGCTCTTTGCATATAGGTTATTTTCACATGCTCGTAAAGAATATTGAAATCTACGGGTATTTCAGGAATAAGTATAGAATCCGCACCACCAGCGATTCCACCGCGTAGTGCTGTATGCCCCGCGTATCTTCCAAAAACCTCGATAACTATTATTCTGTTGTGCGTTGAGGCTGTTGTTTTGAGGTCATTAACAAAACTTGAGATTCTGTTTATTGTTGAATCTCCTCCTACTGAATAGGTCTGGAGATCGAGATCCATTGTTTTAGGTATATGGACGCAAGGAATATTATTCTTATAGAGGTCGACGATTACGTTACCAGTGTCGTCTCCTCCACTTATGAGCAACGCATCTAAATTAAATTTTTTAAGCCCATTTTTTATGCGATCATATTTTTTTTCGTCAGTTATCTTTTTTATCTTTACGCGTGAATTGCCTGCTTTGGAACCAGCAAGGTTAACATTTATTAAATCAGCTCGTTTGGGAGTAAGTTGAACAAGTTTATCAAAATCAATCAAATTATATAAGCCCGCATAACCATTTGGTATGATATAGCTTTCTATACCTAGGCTACTAGCCATATTCCCAGCGCCTTTCACAACGGCATTCAATCCTCCGCAATCGCCACCACTTGTAATTATGCCTATTTTTTTAATATTTGCCATTTTTTCCTCCCATTGGCCATATAATTATCACAGTATTTATTTTTTTAAGAAAGCTTTCCCCTTTTTAGTTTATATCCTTGGATAAGGTATTTTAACTTCCGGTTCTTCAGCAATTACTTCTTCTTTTCTTTTTATTTTTTCCTGTTGAGCGAATATTTTTGCAACGTGGATTCTTACAACAATTTGTTCATCAATTCCGAAGATTTCCTGTATTCTGTTTTTTACTGTTTCCTGTAACTGAGCTGTAAATTCAGGAATATTAATTTCAGATTTTAAAGTCAATCTGATATTTACTTGTATGCCCCGTTTTTTAGTAGCTATAACATTTGGTCTGAGTTCTTTTATTTGAGGCAGTTCCTGGCCTATTTTACGTAAAAGGTCTTCCACGGCGAAGAGAGTAATTGTTACTTGACCGGAAGGGTTATTAAACGCGATAGTCTTTTCTCGTTGGCGTCTAGCAGAAGTAATTTGAGCAAATAAAAGCGCAAGAAGTATAAAGAGTACTCCACTTGCCGCTAAAACGATTCTCGCATTAATGTCATTACTTATTTCATTCAATTGGAATACGATGTCGTTTAGATCAACCAAATTAAGAGAAAAGCTTAGTATCACAGCACCCAAAAAAGCAGAAACTAATATATAAAAGATAATAATAGCGTTATATATTTTCATTACACCACCCCCTATTTTTCTGTATTGGCCTTTTCTATTTTTTGAATTTTCACATTCACCTCTTTTATATTAATATTCGTTGCGTTTTCAACCGATAATTTTACATTGTCTTGAACCTTTGAAGCGATTTCTGGAATGTTGTAACCATATTTTACTACGATGGGAACAGTTATTATAGCTTCGCTATCTTTGTCAAATTCTATTTTGACAGCAACATTATCTTTTTTGCCTAGAAGCTCAAAAAGAAAAGTTTTTAAATTGCCACCAATTTTTATAATACCTGGTATCTGCATAGTTGCCTCTATGGCGATAGAAGCAATAACTCTGTGATGAATTTTAATTTCTCCTAATTCGGTCTTTGTATTTTCGCTCATGGTTTATTCCTCGGTTTCTTTTTCGTTTAAAAAGTTGTCTACGAAATGAGTAGAGAATTTACCGTCTTTAAATGATTGGTTGTCTAATACCTGTTTGTGAAAAGAGATGGTAGTTTTTATCGGTTCAATTACAAACTCTTCAAGGGCCCTTTTCATAGAATTTATCGCCTCTTTCCTATTCTTGCCATGGGCAATTAATTTGGCAAGCAGAGAGTCATAGTAGGGACTTATGGTGAAGCCTTGATAGATATGAGTATCGATTCTTACATTTGGCCCACCTGGTATATTTAATGATTCTATCTTGCCGGGAGAAGGTGCAAAGTTATTTTGAGGATCTTCAGCATTTATTCTACATTCTATGGCATGGCCATTGAATTTTACATCATCCTGTTGGAAAGATAATTTTGCACCAGCGGATATCTTTATTTGTTCCTTAATAATATCTATACCGGTGACCATTTCTGAAACAGGGTGCTCAACTTGTACCCGTGTATTCATTTCCATAAAATAAAAATTACCATTTTTATCTAATAGAAATTCTATGGTGCCGATATTGCGATAATTTACTGCTTTTGCTCCACGAATAGCCATCTCTCCCATTTTTTTTCTCAATTTATGGTCTACAGCCGGGGAGGGTGATTCTTCAAGGAGTTTTTGGTGTCTTCTTTGAATGCTGCAATCTCTTTCTCTAAGATGCACTATCCTTCCGTAGTTATCAGCAATAATCTGGAATTCTATATGTCTGGGTTCGTCAATATACTTTTCAATATAGACATCTGGATTTCCGAAGCTTGCCTCTGCTTCTGCTTGGGCGGTCATAAGCGCACTGATTAGGCGTACATCGTTATGGCAAACACGCATTCCCTTCCCCCCACCACCAGCAACAGCTTTGATTATTACAGGATATTTTACTCTATGCGCTATCCGTAGGGCTTCTTCTTTTGATTTGATTATAGTTGTACTTCCCGGAGTGATTGGTAGGCCTGCTTTTCGCATATTTTCTCTTGCCGCCATTTTATCACCCATTAATCGAATAGATGCAGGTGTTGGTCCAAGAAATTTAATTTGGCACGACTCACATATTTCAGCAAAATGTGCATTTTCTGCCAAAAATCCATAACCTGGATGAATAGCCTCAACATCAGTTATTTCAGCAGCACTAATAATAGCAGGTATATTTAAATAACTATTTGTAGCTGGTCCTGAACCGATACAGACAGCCTCGTCAGCCATTCTTACATGTAGAGAATCCTTATCTGCCTCAGAGTATACAGACACGGTGCGTATATTTAGCTCTTTGCATGCACGAATAATTCGTAGTGCTATTTCACCTCTGTTTGCAATTAGAATTTTAGAAAACATTTTTTAAGGTCTTTATGCTGATTCAATTAGAAATAGGGGTTGCCCAAATTCAACTGGTTGTCCGTTTTCGATTAAGACTTCAACAATCTTTCCTTTAACTTCAGATTTTATTTCATTCATTAATTTCATAGCCTCTATAATACAGACTACTTGGCCTTCTTCAGTATCTTGACCTACTTCGACAAAAGGTGGAGATTCTGGAGATGGTGATCTATAAAAAGTGCCGACCATAGGAGCTTTTATTTCGATAAGATTTTTTGCTTGTTTTTCTTTCTTGCTTTCGGTTTGAGCCGATTCCTGATTTACGCTAAATTGAGGAATAGTTACAATCTGTGAAGGGTTTAAGCCTTTTTCAGTCTCAGGTGATTCTTTTTTTAAGCGTATGCGCATACCTTCTTTTTCTATTTCTAATTCAAGCAGTTTATTTTCATTCATCAATGTTATCATTTCTTTAATCTCTTTGATATTCATCTTTTTCTCCTTCAAGAAGTCTCGAACATCTTCGAGACAAATTAAACCCTTCCTAGATACTCTCCAGTTTTCGTGTCAATTTTAACCGTATTACTAATATTAATAAAGAGTGGTACTTGGATAGTAGCACCGGTCTCAATTGTAGCTGGTTTCCCACCACTCTTTGAAGAATCTCCTTTGAAGCCAGGTTCTGTATGAATAATCTTAAACTCTATAGTATTAGGCAAAGATATATTTACTATTTCTTTGTTATGGAAAAATACAGAAACTGTTAAATTATCTTTGAGAAATTTTAAAGACTCACCTAGTTTTTCTTTTTCGATGGTTACATCTTCAAAAGTGTCTTGGTCTAAAAAATGATAGAAATTTCCAGATTGGTAGGAATATTGAAGTTTTCTTTCTTCGATAAAGGCTTCCTTAATCTTATCGTCAGATTTAAAGGTCCGTTCAATTATGGTTCCCAGCCTTAAATTTTTTAGTTTCGTACGAGCAAAGGCTGAACCTTTTCCCGGCTTTACATGATCAACACTTACAATCGTAAATACATCTTTTCCAATAGCAATAGTTACATTGGATTTTAATTGGTTTATCTCAAGAGCCACTAAGCACCTCTGCGCCATTAGGTGTTACAAGCACCATATCTTCTATCCTAACTCCAAATTTATTATTTAAGTAAATTGCCGGTTCTAATGTAAGAACCATCCCGTTTTTTAGCTTCTTCTTATTTTTAGGGGC
>JABMQK010000119.1 GCA_013203265.1 bacterium
ACTTAGAAAGAACTACTACAGCGTCAGCCTTCCCAAAGCTTAAAGAATGACCTATTGTTCCGGAAGAAGTACAAATCCCAATGGGTGTATCGCTGGCTTTTATATCTAAAGCTATTTTTCTGTTAAACGAAGACGAACCTGAATATATACCAATAACTCTATCCTTTGAGCTTTTGATAAAAATATCTCCTCCATTCTCAATAATGATATCTTTAGTATATTTAAGAAGATCTTTACCTACATATTCTGATATAGCACCAGCTACAGAAGCAAAAGGCCCAACACCGACCAGAGCCGACGCCTTAGACATCTTTCTAGCTATCGACGGAGATTTACCATTAACAACATAGGGTTTAAGCGAAGTTTGGAATTTAGGATCTATTCTAACATATTCCTCTATCTGTCTTCTGAAAGTTCTTATTGAATTAGTTGCCTCAACAGATAAATCTCGTTCGGCTTTAATAAAAAGATCTGTCTCCTTAATAATAGCCTGAAATCCAACTAAATCATTATCCCTTGCCCAATCTCGATATCTTCTTTTCTCATACATTTTAAAAATGTACCTCCATCGCCCTTACTGGACAGGCCTTTATACAAAGTTCACAGGCAATACACTTTTCATTGTAGAACAAAACCTTCCTTGTTAAAGGATCTACGACCAAAGCACCTGTAGGACATATCGGAACGCACACTCCACAATGAGTACACTTTTCTTCATTGCGGATAATATCTTGAGATAAAAGTTGAACCTTTACACCTACTTCTTTTAAATACTGCACGCCCTGTTCATAATCTTTCTCTTCTCCAATCAATTCTAACACCAATAAACCCTCTTCCTCTGGTGTAACAGAAGCCCTCAAGATATTAAATTTAAGGTTGTACCCTTTAACTAACTTATATACAATCGGCTGATCGACAAGATTATGTGGAAAATGAAGTACTATTCTTTTTGAAACCAACTTTCACCTCCTTTAATGAGCCCGCCATTGAAACAGTGGCGGGCGAATTAAACCCCGCCCTCTATGCTCTCTGATTGAGCATATCTTTTTATCTATTGAACTTAACCTATCCCACAATCTTTAAAGTATAAGTATTATGCTTAGAGGGCGGGGTCAAATCTCCTTACTCTCCTATCGGCCTTTCTTTCAAAGGCTTAAAGGTATAGCCTGATTCTGAACCAGGTAAACAAGCCACCTGTTCTGTTAATAAAAAATCTCCTTTTTTGATCCAATCCTTTAAGAGATTAGCGATCTCTACTGCTTTTGAATAACTAGAGAGGCTACCTGTAGGAACCTCCTTGCCCTTAATTGTAATTTTTCCACTTTTTAGCTGAGCGTAATTCGTCTCGCCTAAGCTTTCCTTTTTTCCCTGCGGATAGGCCTCACTGTAGTCGATAATTTGAGTCCATATTTCTTCATCCCTTACTGCTGTATATCGACATACCTCTTCATTTAAAATAGGGATTGGAATGCCGATACCAACCGTCAGCGTTGCTCCGTATCCCTGCATAGTTGTGCCTATTAACCAATCTGGACTCATTTGTTTTAAATCACCTAAAACCGCCAATGTCCCTGCAGGTACACATGGAATACCGTTTTGTTTACGCTTTGTTGAAGGATTATGTTGTGTTCCATGCCAAACTACATAACCTATACCTCCTCCTAAAAAAATCCGCGTACCAATACCAATTGTTTTATAATATGGGTCGTTTAAAAGCGGAGAAAGCTGACCTGCGCTGCAGTAATTGGCGCTTCCTAACTTTGGCCTAAGTACACCCATGTAGGTATAAATAATCTTATCAGATAGATTCACGGCAACATTATAATTCTGATAGACATTTCTGGGATTAAATAACACCGCTTCATTTAAATCTTTAATGTTTATTTTTGTCTCCAACTTTCTTCTCGGATAACAATCTGTGCCATAAGCGCTAGCTACTAATTTTAAATCCTTACCTGCTACTAAATCCTCAATCACATGACCACCGCCATATTTAAACTCTCCAGGATAGACTTTATTGCGCGGGTCATCATCAGGTAAAGCAGTTGCGCCGATATATATATCCGAAGCGGCAAAACCTGCATAAACAGGAACATTATTTAAATATGTCCTTTCTCCGCCGAGTTTTATTTTTGGCTTGGCTGCTCCGATATTAAAATATGCCCCTGATGAACACATTGGTCCAAATGTAGCGGTTGTAACTACATCGACCTCCTGCGCAGCTTTTTCAACGCCTTTTTCTTGGACTATATCAATAATCTCTTCAGCGGTAACTACAACTGCTTTTCCTTTTTTTATCTTTTCATTAATTTCTTTAATCGTCTTTGCCATTGTCCTACCCCTCCATTTTGTAATCTTTTTTAACTAATTCTCTATATAATATAATGACTGCCCTTTCAAAGGGCTTGCGCATAAACATAGAATAATCATCACCTTCCTTTATTATTTAACAACCTGTTTATCATCTACTCCTCATCAAAATAACCTTTAAACAAAACTGAAGAAAGATAACGTTCTCCCGAATCGGGTAAAATTACTACTATGGTCTTTCCTTTAAATTCAGATAGCCTACTTAATCTATCAGCTACACAAACAGCGGCCCCACTGGAGATCCCTGAAAGAATGCCTTCTTCATCTGCTAGTCGCCTGGCATAATCAATTGACTCATCGTCACTCACCTGCTCAACTCTATCGATAATTGACAAATCGAGCACTTCAGGAATAAAACCAGCTCCAATACCTTGTATCTTATGAGGGCCGGGTTTTAACTCTTGGCCATTTATTTTTTGAGTAATTACAGGGCTATCTTTAGGCTCTACTGCAACAGAAATGATTGACTTTTTCATCTTATTCTTTATAAAACGTGAAACACCGGTAATCGTTCCTCCTGTGCCTACTCCAGAAACTAAAACATCTACCTCGCCTTCTGTATCCTCCCAAAT
>JABMQK010000120.1 GCA_013203265.1 bacterium
TCTATTGTTTCAATACTGTCCTTTATTATCTCTTTCAAGGAAACAAAACTACCTTCAATTCTACGATCTGCAATCTCAAAAATTAGGCTCTCTGCTTTATCTAATACCTCGTCAACATTAGCCCCTGATTCATAAGATTTTGTCACAACTTGTGTGGCATTATTTATTAAAGCTCGCAATATACTCTTTTCTTTAATTATCCTTGCATAGTGTTTAATATTTGCTGCTGTAGGGACAGCATTAGCAAGCATTGTTAAATAGCTAACCCCGCCAACTTCCTCTAGTTTGTTAGTTTTTCTTAATTCCTCGGTCAAAGTGACTAAATCTACTGCTTTACTTTTACTGGATAAATTTGCTATGGAAGAAAAAATCTCTCTATGCGCACTTTTATAAAAACAATCTTCGTCAATCACTTCTATGGCTTGATTTATAGCGTCTTCTTCGATAAGCATCGAACCCAATACAGCCATCTCTGCGTCGTTGTTCTGAGGCGGGATTCTTTCAAGAAAAGTTTTCTCTTTGATTTGTTCTTTTAATTCCATTTTAGTTCTAAAAGAGGAACGAATTCAAAATCTAAAACCAAGAAATAGTATATAATTTTAACTCTTTACAACCCAAACTTTAATTTTTATAGTTACCTCGGGATGTAATCTAACTTCAACTTCATATATCCCCAATTTCTCAATGGGTTCTTCTAATAAAATATCTGTTTTATCTATGTTAAGCTGTTCATCCTTCAACGCCTTGGAAATTTCTACTGCAGTAATTGAACCATATAAATTATCATCTTTGGCCTCTACAGTGATAGTGCAAGAAAAACCTTGAAGCTTATCCGCTAATTCTTTGGCTTTGTTCTTCTCTATTTCTTTATTGTGTTCTAATTTTCTTTTTTCCTGCTCTATCTTGTTGATATTATCTTTTGTAGCGATCAAAGCGAGACCTTTTGGCAATAAAAAGTTTCTTGCAAAACCATCTTTTACAAAAACTATATCTCTATCCTTGCCTAGTTTGTCTATCTTTTTTCTCAAAATTACTTTTATCATTATCTTGTATAAGGAATAAGAGAAAGAAACCTGGCGCGTTTAATAGCAGCAGCTACTTTTCTCTGATGCTTCGCACATGTGCCTGTATTTCTCCTGGAAAGAATCTTGCCTCTTTCACCAATCAACCTCTCTAAAATATTTAAATTCTTATAATCTATATTCATGGTTTTGTCCTTACAAA
Organism: bacterium; assembly: GCA_013203265.1. GTDB lineage: Bacteria > Omnitrophota > Gorgyraeia > Velamenicoccales > JABMQK01 > JABMQK01. Next base: position 1,225 of record JABMQK010000120.1, read on the forward strand.
AACGACAATATTTCTTCCTTATTACTCCAGGAAAAGCATCTTTTTTATCCCTTTTTTTAAAACTTTTTGCTCTATCCTTCTTCATCATTATCTCCTTTAGAAAACCCGTTTTTTTTAGCGCAACTTCTTAAGATAAAACTCCTTTTAGTATTTTAAAAACAACTCTTGTCCCTGCCAAAAATGTAGGCTATATTTTCGTCTAACTCAACTTTTCGTCCATCTCTTGAGGCCAAGAGACATTATTAAGCGTATCGGAAGCAGAACTCGCTTTATCAGAACCTACATCTAAAACGGGCTTCTCATTATCAAGAACTACATTTGAATCTAAACTATCTTTTGTATTTACTTCAGGCTTTCTATGGCCGCCTCCATTCAAAAATACTACACGATCCGCCCTAACCTCTATAACATTTCTATTTCTTCCTTCACTATCCTTCCATGAACGCGATTGAAGCCTGCCTTCTATTAAAACAGAACGGCCTTTCTGTAAATATTGATTACAGGTCTCTGCCTGCTTATCCCAAACTACTATATTAATAAAGCAAGTGTCCTGTTTCAATTCTCCTGAACGATCCTTAAAACGATGGTTGGCTGCTAATCTTAAATTTACTACAGCCATACCACTAGGCGTATAGCGCAATTCCGGATCACGCGTTAAATTGCCTATTAGAAATACTCTATTTAAGTTTGCCATAGCTAAACTCCTCCTTTAATTTCACCCTTTATCAAAATCAAAACTCTCAAAATATCTTCATTTAGCCGAAAGGCAGCATTTATCTTTTTTATCTCTGTAGGTAGTGATTCAAATTCAACAAAATAATAAAGTCCTTCGTTAAACTTCAGAGACTTTCCTTTTATAGAAAGCTCAAAAAATAATTTTCGTTTCTCTGCCCATATATCAGCGCTGTTAATCTTTACATTAAATTTATTAAAAGTTTCTTTTATCTGATCGAAGATTTTTGTTCTTTCGTTTTCATTCAAATCCGATCTTAAAATAAACATCGCTTCATATTTACGCATACCTTCTAGCCTCCTTTACTGACGACATAATTTACGGAATGTAGTGACGTAAGTTCGTCCGCCATAAATTTTGGAGAACTCCTTAAGTTCTGGCCTCATTTAATTGAATTCATTCATCGCCCTATCTAATCCAAATCTAACCCACATTTCACAAGCTTTAACTACTCTTTCAATCAAAGAATTTACGATTTTTAATTCTTTTTTGGAAAAACTCGATAATACATAATCCTTTGTATCTTCCTTGCAAGAGCTCTTTCCAACACCCAATTTTAAACGATTGAACCCTTCGCTACCCAACGCCATTATGATTGATTTAATACCTTTATGCCCACCAGAACTTCCTTTTTTTCTAAATCGCATCGCTCCTAATTCCAAATCAATATCATCATAGATAACCAATAAATCTTTCAATAGTATCTTCTTTATACGAAGGAGCGGGTTAATGACTTCTCCGGAAAGATTCATAAATGTATTAGGTATTGCTATTAGACACTGGGTGCCTAAAATATCTATCTTTGCAACTCGACTTTTTAAAGAACGATCTAATTTTAATCTTACTTTATATTCTCTGGTAATTGCCTTTAAAACCCAAGCCCCTAAATTATGCCTTGTGTTCTCATAAATCAGTCCGGGGTTTCCCAAACCAACAATTAGCTTCATTTCTTCTCGGGGGTCTCTTTTTGAGATTTCTTTTCCTCTGTCTCCTCTGCTTTCTCCTCTTTTTCTTTCTTCTCTTTTATTACTTCGGGTTCAGCAGATACTTCACCTTCGGGAACCTCTTCAATAACCTCTTCTTTCTTAGGTGGAGCCAAAGTAAATACAATCGCCTCAATATCAGTCAACACCTTCACATCCCCTGGAGTTACTAAATCTTTAACATAAATCGAATCGCCTATTTTCATATTAGTAATATCTACTTCTATCTTTTCAGGAATCATAGTAGGCAAACATTCTATCTCTAGCTCCCAAAGAATATGGGTTAATACACCACCTTCTTGTTTCACGCCCTCAGCTTCACCTTTTGCCTCAATTGGAGTTTTTACCTGTATCACCTTCGTTAAAGATACTTGATTAAAATCCATATGGAGAATATTATCTCTTACGGGATGATACTGAATTTCCTTTATCAATACGGCCTTTTCTTCCTGGTGAGCTTTATTTTTATCATCGCCAGAAATTCTCAAGGTGATTACCATATTTTCTGCTCCGTGATGAGCATGCATAAATTTAATTAACTGGCTCCTGTCCACTTTTACGGATAACGACTTTTTGCCATGGCCATAGACAACCGCTGGCACAGAACCATTCCTTCTTAAAGAATTTACTTTATTCTTTCCTGTCTCTTCTCTAAGCAAGCAATCCAAATATATCTTTTCCATTTCCTTCTTTCTCCTTTATAACAAAAATCTAGTATTAACAATCCTAAAAAATACCTTTAGTTATCTATTCTTCGAATAAACAACTAATAGACTGATCAGTATGTATTCTTTTTATCGCATCTGCTAAAAGTCCTGCTACTGACAAAACTTTAATTTTATTTGTTTTGACTGAAGAAGGAAAAGGTATTGTATCAGTTATCAATAATTCTTTCAAGTAAGATTTTTTTATTCTGCTTATCGCATTTCCTGATAAAACTCCGTGGGTAATCGCAGCATATATCTCTTTGACACCCCGCTTATGCAAAGCATTTATTGCCTCAATTAAAGAACCGCCTGTAGCAACAAGATCATCAACGATGATAGCTTTTCCGCCTTCAACATCCCCTAATAAATGCATAACTTCTGTGCTTTCCGGAGAACTCCTACGTTTATCTAAAATAGCTAATTTTGCTTTTAATCTCTTAGCATAAGCCCGGGCCATTTTTATTCCGCCCACATCAGGAGCTACAATAACTAAATTTTTCAATTTCTTCTTACTAAAATAATCCACTAGGACATTTATTGCAAAAAGGTGATCTAAGGGAATATCGAAAAAACCCTGAATCTGCCCAGCGTGCAAATCCATAGTAAGAATCCTATCTACGCCACTAGTAGTAAGCAAATTAGCCACAAGCTTTGCCGTAATGGGAACACGCGGTTGGTCTTTACGATCCTGCCTTGCATATCCATAATGTGGTATTACAGCCGTAATTCTCCAAGCAGAAGCCCTCCTTAAAGCATCTATCATAATTAAAAGTTCCATTAAATTATCATTAGCAGGTGGGCAGGTCGATTGAATTACAAAAACATCCCTGCCTCTCACATTGTCATTAATTTTTACACGAATCTCTCCTTCGCTAAAACGCCCTACAAATACACTAGACAATTTAGTGTTAAGTTTAACTGCAATACTATTTGCTAACTTCGGATGGGCATTGCCAGTAAAGATCATCATCTTATCCATAAAAACTCCTTTTTATAAATGTTTTATTAAGATGGCTGAAAATAATTCTTAGATTATTTCTTTCTTTTCTTGCTTTTGGTTTTTTTGATGCGCTTTGGAGAGCTCTTTGTTAGTAGTTTTGCTGGAACTCCAACAACAACACTTTTATCCTTGATATTGCTAGACTTCGTTATTACTGACCCCGCGCCTGTAATAACCCCTTTACCAATCTTAGCAGGAGCAACTATAACTGTATCGCAGCCAATAAATGCTTCATCTTTAATAACAGTAGAATTTTTCTTTTCCCCATCAAAATTCGCAATTGTTGTACCAGCACCGATATTAACCCCTTCTCCTATAGTTGCATCTCCTAAATAACCAAAGTGCTTAAAATATGTGCCTCTACCTAAAGAACTACGCACAATCTCAGTAAAATTACCAACTACATTCTTATCTTTTATAACAGTCCCTTCTCTCAAATGACAAAATGGACCAATAGAACAACCACTACCAATCTTTACGCCAGAATCAATAATAGTAAAGGGAAATATCGTCGTCTCTTTACCTATTGAAACCCCGTAATTAATAAAAATGGTCTTCGGATCTACTACCGATACGCCCTCTTCTGCTAACTCCTCAATAATGCGTAATCGCATTATATCATTTGCCCTGCTTAAATCTATGCGAGAATTTATACCCAATATTTCATCGGCATTAGAACAAACACAAGTATCAATTCTCTTATTCTGCTTATACAAAACCTCAACAACATCTGTTAGGAAATACTCTTTCTTTTTGGAATTTAACTCTACGTGATTTAAGGCCTGTGATAAATCCTGTGAA
>JABMQK010000121.1 GCA_013203265.1 bacterium
CTAGTAGCATTTTTGGAAATCTTTACATCTGCATTGGTTCCTATTTTCTCCAATGCAACTAAGGCGGTCAGAATCTTGATAGTGCTAGCGGGAGCGCGTTTGGTATGGATATTTTTTGAGTAGAGTATCTTATTTTTGTTTAAATCAACCAGTATCGCAGACTGAGCGGTAACGAGTTTCTTTTTATCGAACTCAGCAAAAGAAGTAAGAACAAAACAAAACCAAACCAATAAACAAATAGAGTATCTTAGATAAAACTTTCTCATATTGTTATTTTATAGCAAAAATTCAACTAATTTACAATAAGATATATTGTGGATTGCAAGAATTAAAATATCTCTAAGGAGTGCTTTTTCAGAAGGGTTTCATCTTGGAGGATATCTTTTGTCTTACCAATAGCAACAATTCTCCCGTTATCTAAAATAATTGTCCTTTGACATAAATCCTGAATCATCTTTAAATCGTGACTCGCAATAATCTTTGTCAATGAAAGGCTACGAAGTAAATTTATTAAATCTCTCCTGGACTTCGGGTCCAAGTTGCTTGTTGGTTCATCTAAGGCAAGAATTTTTGGTTGCATAGATAACACCGTAGCTATAGAAATCTTCTTTTTTTCACCAAAGCTTAAGTGGTGCGATATCCTCTCTGGAAATAATTGCATACCAACTTCTCTCAAGGCTAAATCTACTAATTCTTTTACTTTTGCTTTAGAAAAATCCAAATTAAGAGGGCCAAAGGCAACATCATCAAAGACCGTAGGCATAAATAATTGATCGTCCGGGTCTTGAAAAACCAAGCCTACATTTCTTCTTATCTGCATAAGATTATCCTTATTAACCTTTAAATCAAATATCCTAATAGCGCCATTGCTATTTAAAATTCCGTTTAAATGCAAAAGCAGCGTTGACTTGCCTGCTCCATTAGGACCAATTACACCTAAAGACTCTCCTTCATAAATATCAAGTTTTATATCTTTGAGCGCCTTTGTTCCGTCTGGATAAGTATATCCTAATCCCTCTATGCTGACTGCTTCTTTCATAGGATTAACCTTGCAAGATTTAATATAACTGCTAATGTTACGACGAATAATGAAATAATAAAATCCTTTGTGCAAAGTTTGAATTCATCTAAGTCTTTCATATCTCCATCATATCCTCTAGACGCCATAGCGTGATATACGCCTTGCGTCCTTTCAAAGCCACGAATAAATAGCATCCCGGTCAAATTGCTAATTATCTTTAAGGTAAAAATATTTGTCCTTTCTTTAAATAGTCTCGCCCTGGCAGCCGTAAACATTTTTCCAAACTCCTCCATAAAAACAAAAATATATCGGTAAGTAAACATAATAATCTGGATTAATTTATTAGGCAGTTTGAGTTTTTGTAGTGCCTTTAGGCTTTTATGAAATTTAGCCGTTCCAAACATAGGAAATATAAGTAGACAAATAGTAATAGCCCTCACAGCTATTAATAAAGCCAGTTTTAATCCCTTTAAAGAAATAGCTATAAAGTTAAATATTACTATCTTGTCTCCACTAACGGTTAAAGGCATAACCACAAGGAAAAATAAAATAAAAAACATTACCCACTTTAATTGCCTCAATACAAAGGTAAGCGGAATCTTGGATACAAAAACAAAAATAATCGCTATGGCAAGTCCCAGGCAGGCAAGCAAAAAGTTAGAAACAAGAGCAACTGACACAATCAGAAAAGAAAAGGAGATTATTTTTAGCCTTGGGTCCCACGAATGGAATACAGAATTCAGGCCAGCATATTTATCGATTTCTGGTAAATGCATAGTTAAATCATCTTTTCTTACTCAAAAAATAAAAAGCAACTCCCGCAATCCCAAATATATAACCAATTCCACCTATAACCTCTACAAAAGATACCTTCCCCTGCTCCAACTTTGCAAGTTTCTTCATAATTGGCCTCAATCTTAGGTTAATGGAATCATCTACAACTTTTTTAATCTGCTCTATACCTACCTGTGTAAACTTGCTGCTTGTTTCTGGTAATTCTGTTACTTTTTCCTCTGTTGAATCCGGTAATTCATCAACCAAGAGCACATATGAATTTCTATGCCCCATAGAAGCATTAATCACTATTTTTAAATCGTCTTTCTTGGGTGGCTTAAAATTAAATTGCCCGTCTTTATTAGTCTTGCCATCCAGCAATTTGTTACCTTGGCTGTCATATACTTCAATCAAGCCACCAATTGCCTTTTTGCCGTCAGGGAAATAGCTCTCAGTATAAACCATGTCGCCCTCCACATATGCAAAAATATTTACCTTATGCGCGAAGGCGACATCGGTTGACGTTGTCATTAATAAACCTAACAGGGCGAAAACACATAACACCTTAGCAAAACCGAAAAACTTTATCATTTATTCCATATCTCTTGTTCTTACCCAGTAAACAGCGCCAATCTCAATGGGCTTATCA
>JABMQK010000122.1 GCA_013203265.1 bacterium
AGGAATATAAGGAATTGCTTGAGGATATTGCCCGTAAAACCAACCAGAGGATAATTCTTAAGGAGAGATGATTGTGCGCAAAGATAAAGAAGATAATATAAGATTTGAGATCGAATTTTATGAAAATATTCTAAAAGAGCGCCCGGATTTTATAGAAGCACTAAAGGTATTATCTGAGCTATATACCAAGTCCGGTATGTATAAAAAAGGTCTTCAATTAGATAAAAGGCTAGTTGAGCTTTTGCCTTACGATAGCATAGTTTATTATAACCTTGCCTGTAGCTATTCTTTGATAGTAGATATTGATAGTGCATTAAAGGCTATAAAGAAAGCTATAACATTAGGTTATAGCGATTTCGCATATATGGATAAGGATCCTGATTTAATAAATTTGAGAGAAGACAAGAGATACGAGCAAATTTTTTCTAAAAATATTGATAAATAATCATGCCAGAAGCGAATAATCAGTTTCAGAGTTCAGAACAAGCAAAAGAATACCATAAAATAAAGAATTTTCTATTTGTAGTAAATTTACTAATTTCAATAATTATTCTCCTGATCTTTTTAGTATTTGGCTTATCAATATTTTTAAGAGCATATCTTAGGATGTTTTTTGAGAATAGGTTTCTGTTAAATGGAGTATTTCTTTCTATTTTTTATCTAATAATAACTATGCTTAGCTTCCCGCTAGATTTATTCGAAGGTTTTATTTTAGAGCATAAATTCAAATTGTCTAAACAAAAATTTTTGGGCTGGCTAAAAGATTATTTTAAAAAATTTCTAATAACACTATTCATTGCGCTGCTTATTGTAGAATGCATCTATGCTTTTATCGGGATTTTTTATAGTAACTGGTGGGTATTCGCAGCTTTCCTTTGGTTGATAATCACAGTTGTCTTTACTAAAATATTTCCCCTTATAATTCTTCCTTTATTTTTTAAATCACGCCCACTGGATGATAATGACCTTAAAGAAAGATTGGATAAATTGGCAAAAAAATTTAATTTTAGATTATCCGATATGCTTATTCTGGAGTTATCCAAGAAGACTATTAAAGCCAATGCTATGGTTACAGGGATAGGTAGAAGCAAACGAATTTATTTATCCGATACCCTATTGGCTGATTTTACATATGATGAGATAGAGACAGTGGTAGCGCATGAATTAGCCCATAATAGAAACAAAGATATCTACAAGCATATTTTAGTATCGTTTGTCATAAGTATATTTTCTTTTTATATTTGTGATTTAGTTTTGAGCAGGTCGATACATTATTTTGGTTATATCGCAAAGGATGATATCGCAAATCTACCTTTGTTTTCTTTATTGATTTTGTTTGTTAGTTTTATTATACTTCCTTTTCAAAATAGTTTTTCCAGATATCTCGAGAAGAATGCTGATGAGGATTCGATAAGAACGACAGGTAATCCTAAAGGCTTTATATCTATGATTTCAAAACTCGGATATAAGAACTTGGCTGATTTTTCTCCAAGTAGAATAGTTGAATTTTTTCTTTATGACCATCCTCCTATTTCTAAAAGAATTAGTTTAGCCAAACAGTATCTTAAGGAGTAACTATGCTAAGCAGGAATATCCCCAAAGAAGAGAAAAGAAAATATAAGCGTATAGATACAATCTTTCCCGTTGAATTTCAAATTTTAGATCAAGAATTAAATCCTATATCTGATTGGTATCAGGGTTTCAGTCAGGATATATCCAAAGGCGGTATATGCATTAGCGCTAACATATTAGTTAAAGATAAACCTTTCGACTTAACTGCCCAGAAGACAAATTTACTGCTGCAGATTCATTCGCCTATATCCGGCAGGTGCTTTCTTGCCCATGCCAAAGCTATGTGGGTAAAGACGATTCAGAAATTACCATTTACCCAATTTGTTGCGGGCGTTAATTTTACTAAGATTGATGCAAAAGAGATAAATAGACTTCTTAATTATGTTCGCTTTAAGAAAATTCTTTGGCGTACGCTCCAATTATTAATTTTAAGCACATTATTATTTTTGGCGTTGGTTGTTGTCAATAACTTCAGATTGAATGTTCGCAATCGCTCCCTTCTAAATAAATATTCTCAGTTACTGCATAAAGATTTAGAGTTAAATCAGAATTATAAGGATTTAATAGAAGAGAGAGAAAAATTTGATAAGGAATTAGAAGATAGCAAGCTTGAGTTGGAAAATTTAAAGGAATCCAAGAAGAAGATAGAAAATTCTAAGAATGAGGAAATTGCACTGTTAGAGAAGGAGTTATTAGAGGCAAAAAGAGTTATGATTGAATCTGAACAGGATTCAATTCTCATAAAAGAATTGGAAGTGAAATTAGAGGAATTAAAGAAAGCAAAGCACGCAAATACTAAGAAGCTTGAACAGGAGATTTTATCTTTAAAAGAAAAGGAAAAGACTTTAAACAATAAACTTTCGCAGATACTCGCTAAAGAATCAGAGATTAAAGAAGAATTTTCTTTATTCGAAGAAGAAGAGGCTATTTTAGCTGAAGGTTTTAAAAATCAATTATACAATTGGTTAAAGGCACATCAGATTAAAAGATCAGGTTTAGTAGTAAGCTTTGAAGGGGATTATAACTTAAAAGATACTTCTTTTATTTATGACCAGGCGCTTTCAGTGATCGCTTTTACTTCATTTGGCGATTACCAGAAGGCAAAAAGATGCTTAGATTTCTTTCTACATAAAGCAGAAAAGATAGATGGTGGCGGTTTCTATAATGCTTATTATTCAAAAGGAGGAGAGACCGCCGAATATATTGCTCATGCTGGCCCGAATTTATGGCTTGGTATTGCAATCTTGCAATATACAAATAGAACTAAAGATTATACCTATATTAGGGTAGCGAGGCAGATTGCTAATTGGATAGAGTCTTTGCAGGATAAAGAAGGAGGTATAATTGGAGGTAAAGGTATTAGTTGGTATAGCACAGAGCATAATCTTGACGGCTTTGCATTTTTTAATATGTTTTATGAGTTAACCAAGGAAAGAGAGTATAGAGATACAGCCAATAAAATATTTAGCTGGCTCGAAAATTATGCTTATGGAAATGAGATTGTACCGGTTAATCGCGGTAAAGGGGATTCAACGATCGCTACAGATACCTATGCTTGGTCGATAGCTGCATTGGGTCCTGAGCGCCTAGAAGGAGTCAAGATAGATCCTGATGGAATATTGGAATTTGTTATAGAGAACTGCTCGGTAACAACTGAATTTACTGACCGTTTTGGAAAAGTTATAAGTGCAAGTGGTTTTGATTTTGCAAAACATCAGCATATACCAAGGGGAGGAGTCATTTCATGCGAATGGACCGCCCAGATGGTTTTGTCTTTTAATATTATGTCAAATTATTATTTCTCCAGAGGTCAATCAAAGAAAGCTATATACTACCAAAATCAGGCATTAAAATACTTGAATGAATTGAATAAGATGTCAATTTCAAGCCTATCTTCTTTTGGCCGGGGAGATTGGTGTCTACCATATGCTTCGCAAGAAAATGTTGATACAGGACACGGCTGGCGTACTCCCAGAGGCAATAGGACAGGTTCTGTGGCTGCGACGGTTTATACTATTTTCGCTATTTCTGAATTTAACCCCCTCCAGCTACAGGATAAATGAAGGATAAGAAATTAATTAGAATCTATAAAAAACTCTACAGTTATTTTGGAAAGCAATATTGGTGGCCTGCGAAGACTAAATTAGAAGTAGTCGTTGGTGCAATGTTGACCCAAAATACAGCTTGGCCTAATGTAGAGAAGGCCATTGCCAATTTAAAAAGGAAGAGATTGTTGTCTTTTCAGAAGCTGTCTAAGGCCAAGATCAGTGAGCTTGCTAATTTAATTAAACCAGCAGGCTATTTTAATGTGAAGGCTAGACGTCTGAAGAATATTTTGGAATTCATTCAAGCTCGTTATCAGGGGAATTTAAGGAATATGCAGAGAGTAGAAATCCAAGTATTAAGAAATCAATTATTAAGCGTAAATGGTATCGGGCCCGAAACAGCAGATTCAATTCTATTATACGCCTTCGATAAGCCTATATTTGTTGTAGATGCATATACAAAGAGAATTTTTTCAAGGTTGGAAATAGTATCTTCTAATTCAACTTATGATGAAATTCAAAGCATATTTATGAAGTCCTTAAGGAGAAATGTATATTTATTTAATGAATACCACGCTCTGATTGTGAGACTAGGAAAAGATTATTGCAGAAAGACTAATCCAAGATGTAACGAATGTCCGATTCAAGACAGACATTAGTATAAAATGTTTAATAAGAGAAGATTAATAAAACTAACACAAGACCTAATCAAGATTGATTCACAGAATCCGCCTGGCAACGAGAAGGGGATAGCATTTTTTATCAAAGATTTACTTTCGAAAAGTTCATTGACTACCCGATTATTTGAATTTGGTAAGAATAGATACAATACAGTAACAGTGATTAAAGGTAAGTCTAGTGAGGCATCATTATTATTAACTCCTCATTTAGATACTGTGCCCACCGGAAGAAATTGGAAATATCCTCCATTAGGAGCAAAGATATATAGAAACAGAATTTACGGAAGAGGCGCGACGGACTGTAAAGGAAATTTAGCGGTTGGTTTGGAGGTTTTAAGAAGTTTATGCGAGGAAAATATTAGATTAAATTATGATATAATTTTTGCAGCAACAGCAGATGAAGAAGCTGGAAGCCATCATGGATTGTTACCTTTGCTTGAGAAAGGGGTCATAAAGCCGGACCACGCCTTGATATTAGATGCCAATGATTTTAATATTATTATTGCTCAAAAAGGACTTCTTCATATTAAAATTGGAATTTTAGGCAGGAAGGCACACGGAGCATATCCTGAAAGGGGAATAAATGCGATTGATCTTTCTGTAGAGTTGATTAATAGAATCAAAAAGATTAAATTTCCATATGAAAAACATAAATTACTCACTTCTCCTACGATAAATATAGGAACCATTGGAGGCGGAGATAGGGTAAATATGGTGGCGGATTGGTGTGAATTTGAATTAGATATTAGATTTTTGCCTGGCATGAAAAAAGATAAAATTATAAGGATACTAAAAGACACAATAAGATCTATAACTAAAAAGTTTAAATTTGAAATCACCGCCTCGCAAGATCCTTGCGAGACAAAACCCGATCATATTTTAGTTCGTTCACTTAAAGAATCATCACTTGATATAGTTAAAAAATACAGATTAAAGGGTAGCCAGGGCGCTACAGTAATGACTTTTTTTGATAAATATGGTATTCCTAGTGTAGCTACGGGATTTGGTAGCGCTAAATGCGCCCATACCACTAATGAATATGTAAGCATTAATAATCTAATCAGGGGATATCATATACTTAAGAACTTTTTGTTTATTTTTGGTAAATATGTTAAATGAATCCGCCATTGATTCAATGGCGGATTCATTTGCACTTATCCCGACGTATCGTCAGGATGTGCTTATTTAAAAAGGAGGTGGATTATGGTTGTAAGGGAGAGAAAAATAGAGGTGCTGCCCATAGTAAGCCCATTAAAGGTCATCGATTATCGTACGCTTAAAAAGGGTTCAGGGTGGTGGTTGGCTGTTGTATTAGTGGAATCATGGGGAAAGCGTAATATTGGTCTATATCTTTGGCAGAGAAAGAAAGATGGAAGGTGGCATAGGAAACAAAAATTCACAATTCACACCAAAGAAAAATGGGGTTTGATATCTGAGGCCGTAGAGGATTTAATGAGAGATATGGGTTAAAAATGAGAAAGAATATCAAGATATTAAAAAAACCCAAACTTAAAAATCCCTTTTTTATCGCTGCTTGGCCAGGTATGGGCGAGGTAGCCCTAAAGGCCGCTATGTTTTTAAAGAATAAATTAAAGGCGGAAGAATTTGCATTATTTGAATCTGGAAACTTTTTTCAGCCGCAAGGAGTTGATATTTGTGACCAGATTATTACAACAGCCAAGTTGCCCCAGGGAAAATTCTATTTTTATAAAAATAAGCTGCTCAAAAATGATTTAATTATTTTTATCAGTGAATCTCAGCCACTTCTTGAAAAAAGTTATGATTATGCTAAACAGATAGTTTCTTTTATAAAAGAACTGAAGGTAGGGATGATATTTACATTTGCGGCTCTCCCTTCACCAATAGAACATACAAAAAATCCAGGCGTATGGGCTGTAGCTACTCATAAAGATTTGCTTGAGAAATTAAAGAAGTTGCCTCTGCAGTTTATGCCGACAGGCCAAATTAGTGGCCTAAATGGTTTAATCTTAGGTGTTGCTAAAGAATCTGGGATACCGGGTATATGCTTATTAGGAGAAATTCCTTTTTATACAATCCAGATAGAAAATCCTCTTTCTTCTTTAGCGGTATTGGATATTTTAGAAAAGATAATTAATGTAAAGATTGAGCATCGCGAATTAAAAGAGCACGCTGATTTAATAAACCAGGAGATAGAAAAGTTTATTAATTTTCTTAAAGACCCAGAATCTCATCATAAGCCAATTGGTATCGAAGAGATAGAAAAGATAAAAGAGAGTCTTAGGGCATACACAAAGATACCAGAGTCTGTAAGAAAGAAAGTCGAAGAATTATTCCAGGAGGCAAGACAGGATATTTCACAAGCTGGTGAACTAAAAAAAGAATTAGATCATTGGAGCATATATAAGGAATATGAAGATAGATTTTTAGATTTATTCAGAAGGCCTGGTAAAAGAAATAATTAGTCAAATGAAAACACAACTTGCCTGAATTTAACTCCGCACCTTTTTTAGCATTGAGAGAAAGATAAAATCCAGACACATCTCTTTAAATAAATTAATATTAAAAATATATAATGATAGAAAAACGTGTACTTTTATTCGATTTAGGGAAAGTTTTAATTGATTTCGACCATACTATTGCTGTTAAAAGAATAAAGCCTCATTGCGATTTAGATGTAAAGAGTATTTATGATTTATTCTTTGATTCTGACCTTACGGATAGGTTTGAGAAAGGCATTGTTTCTTCTTTGGACTTTTTTCAGGAAGTAAAGAAGATGTTAAACGCGAAAGTTGCCTATGAAGAATTTCTGCCAATTTGGAATGAGATTTTTTTTCCACATCCAGGGATGCTTGAGATATTAGAAGCATTAAAAGATAAACATAGTCTTTATCTGGTATCAAATATAAACGAGCCGCATTTTAAATATTTAAAAGAGCGATTCAAAGAGTATTTTAGACATTTCAATCACCTATTTTTGTCTTATGAATTGGGATTACGTAAACCAGATTTGAGAATTTATGAGCTGATTATAGATTATTTAAAATTACCCCCTCAAAATATTATTTACACAGACGACCGCATTGAATTAGTAGAAGCTGCCCAGAGATTAAATATCGATGCGTTTCTATTTGAATCAACAGATTCTTTAAAGGAAGCATTCTTCCAGAGAAATATCAGATTTGATATAGTTTTAAGTAAAAAGTGAAGCTCTACGGCCTTACGGCCGCAGCATTCTGCGAAGGCGGGTAACAATAGATATGCAGATATTAAAAACAGTTAGGCTTACAAAACAATTTAGCCGATTTTCTCTTTTTGGAAAAAGAGAAGTTAGGGCGGTAGATAGTCTCAATTTACAGATAAACAAAGGGGAAATTTTTGCTTTTCTTGGTCCGAATGGGGCCGGTAAAACAACTACAATTAATATGCTCATAGGATTTATTAGGCCTACCAGTGGAGAGATTAAGTTATTCGGAAATGCATTTACCTATAAAGATATTGAGATTAAAAGACGCATAGGTTATCTTCCTGAATATCTACAGCTACCAGATTACTACCGTGTATATGAATTGTTAGAGCTTTACTGCAATATATTTAATATTCCTAAATCAAAACACAAAGATATTATCGGTCAAATATTAGAGGATGTTGGTATATGCGCCCAAAAGAAAGAATTGATTAAAAATTTATCTATGGGACAAAAGAGAAGTTTAGGAATAGCGATAACCTTAATTAATAAGCCAGAATTGTTACTTTTGGATGAACCTACCGTTTATTTAGACCCACTAATGATAGAAAACATAAGAAAGTTGCTATTGAAATTAAAAAATAGCGGAACAACAGTATTTATGTCTTCTCATACTCTTTCAGAAGCAGAAAAAATTTCCGATAGGTTCGCCATAATTAAAGAAGGCAAATTGTTAGAGCAAGGTTCTACCAATGAGTTGACGAAACATATTAGTTTGGAAGATGAATTTCTAAAGAAGGTTAAAGGAGATGTTTAATTTTTTGGAATCGATAAGGTTAATTAGAATAATTTCGCAGAGCGTCTTTAGGGCTGCGTCTAAAGAAAGGCTTATGTTTGGTTTTTTAATTTTATCTCTACTGTTTGTGCTTTTATCTAACGTGCCATTTTTAATAAATGATCCAGAGCTGTTTGAGGGAATGCCGTCTAAAATTGCATCTATGCAGATAGGCTTTATGGGGATAAATATGTTTCTTATGCTTATGAGTGTTTTTATTGGTTTAAATATCTTACAGGATATTTTTTCAGATGATAATCTATCTATTCTGTTATCTAAGCCTATTAGAAGATGGCATGTATTAGAAGGGGCATTTTTTGGGTTATTTAAAGTCCTTTTTTTGAATTGGTTAATTATGGTATCGAGCCTATGGTTGATAATTTATTTTCATACTCAGGAGCTTAACGCAAATATATGGATAGGAATGAGCATTAGTTTAATTTTAGTTTTGATTTATATATCTTTGGTAATATTCTTTTATACATTAATTCCTAATGCTATAAGCGGCATTCTTACATTTTTTATTATAATTGCGGGTTTTGGGGTGTCTTTATCCAAGGAATTCTTTTCGTCAGCATCTCAATCTTTATTTTTCTTGGGAAAATTCGGAGTGGAGTTAATACCCAAAATCAATCTGCTATTAGGTGTTTCTATGAATATCTTAGGCATATTCAATATAAGAATTAATTATTCTCCTATTTTTTTTCATACAGTTGTATTCCTGATAGCTCTTCATATATTAAGCTGCCTCAGATTTAACCAGCCAAAATAATATCACAAGAATTTCTTAAGAAAAAAAGGCATTTTAGATGGTAGCGTAAGATTTTTGCATTATTGCCTTCGAATAAATAAAAAATTGATTATATTATTAAAAATTTTTTTATTTTTTTCAAAAAAAATTAAAAAATTCTTGACAATGCTATTTTATTATGATAATTTTTAATTAGTGAATAATTTTTTATATAGGAGAAAAAAAATTAAATAAAATTTAGTTTTCAATGGGGACCGAAAGTAGAGTCCCTATTTTTTTAAATTTAAATGATAAAAACAATAGGTTTTACATACGATTTAAGGAGCGATTTACCATTAAAGGATGGTGACCCGGTTGATCTTAATGCTGAATTCGACGTAAAGGAGACAGTAGATTTAGTAAAGTCTGTAATCGAATTAGCTGGACACAAGGTTGTTTTGATAGGCAACGTAAATAATTTGTTAAAAATGTTGCCGGATTTAAAAGTAGATATAGTATTTAATCTTTGTGAAGGTTTTGGTTCGAGAAATCGCGAGGCACAAGTGCCTGTTATATTAGAGACATTTGGGATTGCGTATGTTGGTTCAGATGGTTTGACAATGAGTTTGACTTTAGACAAAATAATGACAAAGAAGATTCTTATTGCGGAAGGAATTCCTACTCCGCGATATATAGGTATAAAAACAATGGATGATCTCATCAATTTGGATCATATGAAGTTTCCTATGATTGTCAAATTGTGTCAAGAAGGGACTTCTAAGGGTATTTCTGATGAATCCGTTATTCATAATAGGAAAGAATTAGAAAATCGGTCTGAATTTTTATTTGATAGATACGATAATTCTCCCCTTATTATTGAACAATTCATTGCTGGTTTTGAACTTACCGTTCCTATCATTGGAAATTCTCCTCCCGAAGCCTTTCCGGCTGTTCAGGTATCAATTAAAGACAGGCTTGATTTAGGAGAGATGATTTATACATTCGAAAGAGTTAGTTCTACGGATTTAAAATATATTTGTCCTGCCAAGATAGGTAAACGATTAGAGAAGAAACTTGCTGATTTAGCATTACGCACATATAAAAGTGTCGATTGCCTAGATTTCGGTAGGGTAGATTTTAGGGTAGATAAAAATGGCAATCCTTATGTTTTAGAGATTAATCCTTTGCCGTCTCTTTCAAATGACGATGTATTTGATTTATCTCCTAAGGTTGTCGGTTGCGATTATAATATGGTCGTTAATAAGATTATTGATGCTGCGTTGAAAAGATACGGATTGAATTAAAAAGGAGTGAGAGTTGTCGCCATCTAATAGTACGCTAGCAGTACAACAGACATTTATCGATCCCGCAGTTTTGAAAAGGAGCATAATTGGTGATTATCACCGCATTGATTTATGGAAAGATGTATCCGAACTTGATTGGGAAGATTGGCACTGGCAGGTAAAAAACCGTATTCGTACAGAAGAAAATTTGTCTCACCTAATAAAGCTTACTTCCGAAGAAGAAGAAGGTGTAAAGAAATCTCGCGGCCGTTTGTCTTTGGCGCTTACTCCATATTGGGCTACCTTGATGGATCCTGACGATCCAAATTGTCCCATTCGCAAACAAGCTGTTCCCGTAAAGTTAGAATTAAAAACTTCTCCTCATGAAATGAATGATCCTTGTGCAGAAGATAGAGATTCTCCTGTGCCAGGATTAGTACACCGTTATCCTGACAGGGCTCTTCTTTTAGTCACAGAGATGTGTTTTTCATATTGTCGTCACTGTACTCGGCGTAGAATGGTTGGTGAGGATAAGAATATTTTGAATTTGAATAATTTGGACCGCGCCGTAGATTATATTCGTTCTAACCGAAAAATTAGAGATGTTTTGATATCGGGAGGCGATCCATTAATGCTTGAGGATAATATTTTAGAAGAAATTTTAAAGAAACTGCGCTCAGTTTCTCAAATAGAGTTTCTACGCATAGGCACACGCGCTCCGGTAACCTTACCGCAAAGGATTACTAATGGGTTAGTAAGCATGCTTAGAAAGTATGCCCCTATTTGGATTAGTATTCATTTTAATCATCCCAAAGAGATAACCAAGCGTTGTAGATTTGCCTGTGACATATTAGCTGATAGTGGATTCCCGTTAGGAAGCCAAACAGTATTGTTAAAGGGTATAAATGATCGGCCCTATATTATGAAGAAGCTCATGCATGAGCTATTAAAAATACGTGTGCGGCCTTACTATATCTACCAATGCGACCCTTCGAAGGGTATCTCTCACTTTCGCACACCTGTAGCTGTAGGTATAAATATAATGGAGAAATTAAGAGGACATACTTCTGGCTATGCTGTTCCAACATACGTTATTGATGCTCCTGGAGGTGGCGGTAAAATTCCCGTAGGGCCCAATTATTTAATCTCAGAAGCAAAGGACAGATACACATTAAGAAATTACAAGAAGAAGATTTATACCTACATCGAGTAGATTTTATATATTTTGCTTCCTAATATTACCAAGAACCTTCCTATTAGAGTTCTATCAATAATCTTATAAACAGTTAACTTTCCTTGACTCATTAATCCTTTTTTAATATAATAAGATCTCTGAAATTTTCCCTTCCAGCATACATATATAGGTAAGGATCCTTTATTTAGTTATGTTATTTAGAAAAAAAAGGAGATCAAACGAAAACATCCGCTACATAACATTGGCGGATGTTGGCTGAGTTTGCCCAGCCCTCTAAGCATAATACTTATACTTTAAAGATTATAGAATAGGTTAAGTTCATTAGATAAAAAGATATACTCAATCAATGTGCATAGAGGGCTGGGTTAATTCCGACACACAAGTTATGTCTCCGCCAAAGAAGCAATGGCGGATCCATAACTTGTGTCGTCATTAAAGGAGGATTAATATATTATGGAGGTATTTTTACCAGATAAAAAGAGAAATTTTGTCTTAGTTTCTCACGCACATGCTGGAAAGACAACTCTTTCAGAAGCTTTATTGTCACTTACAGGAGCAATATCTCGTAAGGGCTCTGTTATGGAAGGTAATACAGTTAGTGATTATACTGATGAAGAGAAAGAACGTAAAATCTCTATTTCCTCAAGTTTAATGAATTTTACCTATAAGGGTAATTTTATTCAAATGATTGATACTCCTGGCTATGCGGATTTTATCGGAGAGGTTGTATCTTCGATAAGGGCAGTGGATGCCGCAGTAGTTTTAATAGATGCTTTTAATGGTATTGAAGTGGGCACAGAACGTGTTTGGGAGATGTTGGATAATTTAAATTTACCCAGATTAGTTTTCATTAATAAATTAGATAAAGAGAATACAGATTTAAATAGAACCTTAGATGAAATAAAGAATGGTTTATCCAAAAAGATTATTTTGATTCAAGATCCATTATCAAATGAGAATATTGAAACAATTGCCGAAAGTAACGATGTATTGCTGGATAAATATTTAGAGGGAAAAGAAATTTCTCAAGAAGAACTTAAAAAGTCATTAAAGGAAGCAGTAGCGAAAGGAGAGATTTATCCGGTATTTAATGGTTCTGCTTTAAAAGATAAAGGGGTAAAGGAGCTTTTAGATGCAATTATTGAATATCTTCCGAGTCCTATAGAGAGATCCAAGATAAAAGTTAAAGAGGCAGATAGTGATGAAGAGAAAGAAGTAGAATTTAAGGAATCGCAGCCTCTGTATGGTTTCGTTTTTAAAAGCATAGTAGACCCTTATGTCGGACAGCTTTCTATGATAAGGCTATTTTCAGGAAAATTAGAAGCCAATACGAGTTTTTCCAATACAACAAGAAAGAGTAAAGAACGGTTTGGTCAGATTTATTGTTTGCAAGGCAAGGAACAACGTTCTATTGCTGATGTTTCCTGTGGAGATATTATAGCCATAGCAAAGTTAAAAGATACACATACTAACGATACTATTAGTAGTGAGAATAATCGCCTTTTGTTTGAACCGATAAGCTTTCCCGATCCGATATTTTCTGCTTCTATAAAGCCTAAGACACGGCAGGATGAAGAGAAGATATCCGTAACTTTGTCAAAATTAACCAGTGGAGATTTGACTTTTAAAGTGAATCGCGATCCCCAGACTAAAGAAATGGTTATTTCTGGGATGGGAGATCAGCATTTGAATGTGATGGTTGAAAAGATGAAGAAAAGATTTAATGTAGCGGTGGATTTAGGAACACCCAAAGTTCCATATAAAGAGACTGTTGCAAAGTCAACTAAGGTCCAAGGTAAATATAAGAAACAGTCAGGAGGACGTGGCCAATATGGAGATGTCTGGATTGAATTAGAGCCGTTACAGAGAGGTGGAGATTTTGAGTTTGTTAATAAGATTGTTGGTGGAGCAATTCCGAGAAGTTATATTCCCTCGGTAGAGAAAGGCATTAAGAATGCTATGCTTGAAGGGATAATCGCGGGTTATCCCGTTAGCGATATTCGAATAACTCTATATGACGGTTCTTATCACGATGTTGATTCATCAGATATTGCTTTTCAGATCGCCGGAGCTATGGCTTTTAGAAAAGCTTTTCAGGAATCTAGCCCCGTATTGCTTGAGCCTATTATGGATGTAGAAATAACTATTTCTGATGAATTTATGGGTTCGATTTCAGGAGATATTAATTCACGCAGAGGACGTGTTATGGGTATGGAGTCACGTGCTAAATATCAAGCTCTTAAGGCTCAAGTTCCGTTAGCAGAAATGTTTACTTACGCAGCAGATTTAAGATCTATGACAGGAGGTAGAGGTTCCTATTCAATGAGTTTCTCTCGTTATGAGATAGTTCCACATAAAATCACCCAAGACATAGTCACTAAATATCAACAGGCAAAAAAACAAGAATAGAAAATCAAATGAAGACACGACTTATGGAACATTTGTTAGCAACACAGGTGGTAAGAGTGAACATAAGTTGTCTGTCTGAATTTGACCCCCCACCACTTTTAG
>JABMQK010000123.1 GCA_013203265.1 bacterium
ATTTTGTATGGATAAAAAGTACTTTTGGTTTATATTAGTGATAGTTACCGCTGTTTTGTTTTTCTTTCTCTTGATAGTAACAATGAATAGAACAATAGGTAGAACCAAGAGAATCTTGTTAAGGAAAGCAGCTTATACTCATAGAGAAGTTGATAAGGATGCTATTACCAAGAGAGGTGTTGGATTACCTCAGAAGAGATTCGATGTTTTCAAGCCCGAGCCTAAAAAAGTTATATTTGAGGAAAATCTTCGCCCCGGCTTAAAATACGAAATTGGAGAAAAGGATCCTTTAGCTATGTAATGTAGCGAAGAGTAGAGATGAAAAATAAAAAATTATATACCCCAATTTTTTTGGGATTGGTTATTCTTTTAGTGTTTTTAGTTATTATTTTGATTCGCATAGCAAAGTAGATTGTCCCCCTGTTAAATATTATGATACAATTAAGCGATGAGTGATAAAATTAAAGATACCTTCTCTTCTTTTATTAGTCGCCTAAAACAGTTATTCAGGCCAGCCCTTTCATCCACTAAAAACGCTTTTGTCAGTTTAGATATAGGAAGTACTTATATAAAAGCCGTTTCTTTAGAGAAGAATGGCAAGGTTGTTAATATTACAGGTTTTAGCCGCGAAAAGATTGAAACAGATATAAAGGAAGCTATTAAGAAAGCCCTTTCCGTTCTCTCTGTAAAAAAAAGAGAATTAGCGATATCTGTTTCTGGACAGAATGTGGTATTGCGTTATGTCAATATACCGATTATGAACCAGGAAGAAATAGTGAAGTCGATGGGTTTTGAACTAGAAAGATACATTCCTTTTAAAAGAGATGAAGTCAACTTCGATTTTACTATATTAAAGAAAAATAAAAATACAGGTAAGATGCTTGTTTTGATTGCTGCTGCCAAGAAAATATTGGTTGAAGATAAGGTAAATCTTTGTCGGGAATTAGGATACCATCTTAGTTTTATTGATGTTTGTCCCTTAGCAATCGCTAACTATTTTGAATTTGTAAACGAAGTTAAAGATAAGGTTTACGCCATAATTAATTTAGGTGCAGCTGTCTCTTCTGTAGATATCATCGAAGATGGTTTATTGGTTTTAAGCAGGGATATTTTTATTGGCGGTAATGATTTCACAAAAAAGATTTCAGAGGTTCTTAATAATAATTTTAAGGAAGCTGAGGAGATAAAGTTAAATTTTCTCGATAATAATTTAATGCAGTCATTAGAGCCAATATTCAATAATTTATCAAGAGAACTAAAAGTTTCATTTAATTTTTATGAAACCCAGGAGAATCGTTTAATCGATAAGGTTTTAATCACGGGTGGTTCTACACAGCTTAAAGGCGTGATAGAGTCTTTAAAGCACTATTTAGGATACAGTATTGAGTTGATTACTTTTGAGTCAGACAAAATTAAGCTAGGAGCTTCTTTAGATTCTTCAAAATTTAAAGAGGATTTTAATTTTCTCACCCTCGCTTTAGGTATGGGGCTTAGAAACTTTTAAATGATAAGGATAAATTTACTACCCCAACAGCTAAGAAGAAAAAAAAGTGTAAAAGTAAGCAAAAAAACACCTTTGCTTCCAGTAGTCTTTATAATTACTCTTATTATTTTAGCTCTCCATGTCATTTTTGCTCTAATAAGTTTTGATAAGAAGATGCAACTTGCTTCTTTAGATCAAAGATGGGATAAAATACAAGCACAGTCTAAAGAGGTTGATGCTCTAAAAAGTAATTTAGAAATAAAAAAAGAGAAGCTTAAAGCGATGCAGTCTATCCTAAAAAGAGATTTATATTTAACAGATTTTCTAAATAAAATAAATCAAGCTATTCCCAGTAGACTTTGGCTTAATCGTTTAAGCTTTTCGGAAAGAGGATTAGTTATTGAGGGTAGTGTTTTTTCTTTTGGTAGCGAAGAGCTCTCATTGGTTAATAATTTCTTTAATGAATTAAAGAATGATGTTTTTTTTAAACAGAACTTTGATAATTTTAATTTAGATTCTGTACAAAGAAGAAATATAAAGAAATATGAAATATTAGATTTTTTATTAACAGCAGAGATTAATAAAGAGAGTAGCAAAATTGAATCTAGTAATAAGAGAGAAAGATAAACTAATAGTCGGTATTACTCTTTTTGTCATTATCGTTGTAAGCGATTTAGTTATGGGATTGGGATGGCAGTATCGCTTGCTTTCTGATTATGGAGAGAAAGTCAACACTAGAACATTGGGCATAAGGATACTTGAGAATGATATTAAAAATTTAGATAGAAATAAAGAGGAGACAGCTGATTTAGATGAGAAAATTGATAATTTGAAGCTGTTGATTACTGACGAAAGAGATATTTCAGTTTTAATCGAAAATATATCTAATTCAGCCGATAGCACAGGCGTAAAGATTATACAGGTTAAACCAGCAACAGATGTTAGTAATTTAAGGACTGTTGAGACAAAGGA
>JABMQK010000124.1 GCA_013203265.1 bacterium
GAATATATCTGCTGAAGAGTAGAATAAAGCGTAGTGGTCTTGCCTGAACCTGTAGTCCCAACAAGGATAATAAAACCTTCTGGTCTTGTAAATACGCCCCTGTAAGCTTCTACTAACTCTTTAGTCATGCCTAATTCTTCTAAGTTCAAGCAATAACGCGATCTATCCATAATACGCATTACAACCTTTTCTCCAATAATGGTAGGCATACTTGCAAGACGTATATCAACATTTTCTCCGTCTGCCCCAACAAAACTAAAACGACCATCCTGTTCTCTTCTTTTCTTGGTCGGATCCAATCCTCCCATAATCTTTATCGCATTTACCATGCTGTCTAACTGGGGATCCGTCCTTATGACTTTATCGATATCTCTTAACACGCCATCAACTCGAAACCTTATCACTATTTCCTTGTGGCCTTCGCTAATGAAAGGTTCCCAATGTATATCTGTTGCGCGTTCACGTATTGCCCTACTAATTATTTCATTAATGAAATTTAGTGATTGAACTTCATTATTTCTACTCTTATCCACATTTACCTCCCAATAAATATATTAACCAGCCTTATAAAACCTATAGTATAAAAACAAGCAATAATATCATCAAACATTATACCCCAACTTCCAGAAAAATTCTCTATTTTTTTTATAGGATAAGGTTTTATGATATCAAAAGTGCGAAAAACTAAAAAGGCTAAAATTACAAAAAATAAACCCTTAGGCACAAAGATAAACAAAATTAAGATCGCAGCTACTTCATCTATAACTATAAAACACGAATCCTTTTTACCAAATTTTTCTTCGGCTTTTGCGCTAGTTAAAAAACCCACTACGAGAACTACAACAGCTACACAACCATAAATTATAGGACTATTACGTAATAAGAAATAAAGGCCTATTCCTGCCAGGCTCGCCCAGGTTCCAGGAAAATAGGGCAAATACCCCACGCCAAAAAACGTGGATAATAATTTAACTGCATCAAACTTCACAAACTTCGAATAATCTTGCGATTTAACCACATATAAGAAAAACCAGAACTTACAGTCAGGACTATAGTTATAAACATTAAAATGATTATACCACAATTAACTAAATTTTCAACCTTGGGCGTCCAAAAACCCTGCACGACACCTATCTCACGAACGATAAGAACTATGAGAATAAAAAATATAGTCAGCATCTGCGAAACAGTCTTATGCTTTCCAGCGGCGCCCGCCTCTAAAACTTTACCTCTGGTTATAGCTAAAATACGCAATCCAGTAATGAGTAATTCCCTTATTATAATTATAACCACCATCCAGGCCCAAATCAAATGCATTTCAACGAATGACAAAAATGCTGCCAGAACTAAAACTTTATCGGCGATGGGATCTAAGAGTTTACCTAAATCTGTAATTTCATTTCGCTTGCGCGCTAACCATCCATCAAAAAAATCAGTAAGGGAAGCAAAGCAGAAAACTAAAAAAGCTATTATTTTAAAAAGGAGCCCTGGTATAAACAAAAATGCCATAAATACAAAAGCTAAAATTAATCTTGAAACAGTTAATTTATTCGAAATGTTCATTCCGTTAAACCCCTATTAGAAATTACAATTCTCTTTTTTATATCTAACATCATTTTGTCTATTTTTTAATAATTTATTATATTTAAAAAAATGGTGGCCACTATTTAACCTAACGGAATTCATATCAATTGCCCTACTAAATCGTATTCTAAGGTATCGATAATTTTTACCTTCTTAATCTCGCCGGGAAAAATCTTCCTTCTGCTGCTTACATAAACTATCCCGTCAACCTCTGGGGCATCCTGCTCTAACCGGGCTAAATATAAATCCTGCTCATTTTCGTCCCTGCTATCAATCATCACATCCTTCTCTTCGCCCAAAAGAGACTCATTCAACTTTGATGCTATTTCTCTTTGAATAGACATAATTCTATCAAATCGCGCCCCTTTAGTCCTATGGTGAATCTGCCCTTTAAATGAATAGGCCTTTGTATCTTCTTCTCTAGAATAAATAAATGCGCCTAAACGTTCAAATCTAATTTCTTCTAAAAAATTTAATAACTCCTGGAATTCATCGTCGGTCTCTGAAGGAAAACCCGCTATAATTGAAGTACGAATATAAACATTATCTATTCTGTCTCTTATTTTTCTTATTAAAGAAGCTATATGCGATTTTGTTGTTTTTCTATTCATCAACCTCAGAATTCTGTCATTAATATGCTGGATGGGAATATCCATATATTTGCAAATTCTTTCTTCACTTGCCATTAAATCAATTAGCTCATCATCAATATGAGCGGGATGAAGATATAAGAGCCTTATCCACCTAATATTATGAGTATTCTTTAGAATGTCCTTTATCAGCTCGACTAACTGTAGTTTCCCGTAGCAATCCAATCCATATAAACTGATATCTTGGCCGACAAGGTTAATTTCCTTTACATTACTTCTATCCAATATCTTAACCTGTTCGATAATTGATTTTTTCGTTCTGCTGCAAAGCCTGCCTTTAATTTTTGGTATAACACAATAACTACAATAATTTCCGCAACCTTCACAAATCTTTACATAGGCAAAGTGCCTCGGCGTTAACGAATGTTCGGCCGCAAATTTTCCATTTAAACTTAATCTACCCACAAAGGCATCGATATCTTTAAGGTTATTCAATAGCTCATATTTATACCGCTCCACCAAACATCCATAAACCACTATTTTCTTAATAAGTCCTTTTTGCTTTAATTCAATTAGATTCAGAATAGTAGCTATAGACTCTTCTTTTGCCTCCTGGATAAAAGCACATGTATTAACTAAAACCACATCTGCCTTTTCTAATTCTGTGATTCTAAAATCTTTTTCTTTTATACGGGATATTATTGATTCGGAATCAACAAGATTACGCGGACAACCCAAAGAAACTATACCAATACGAGGAATCATCTATTTATCGTAATACCTTCCCTGGTAATCACGACGTCTTTCAATAGCTGGCCTCTTCTTCCTATGGGTTCTAAAATTTTTCCGTTTAATTCAAGCTTAATTATTCCTGCGTTAGCAAGCCAGAGATTAAAACTCTCCTTCGCCTGCCAGGTTTCAGAACTAGACTTTTTAAGTATTCGTTTAAAAACAACTTCTCCGTCTGCCTTTATCTGCATCCAGTTATCTTCTTCAGTAAAAATAGTGAGCCTTAAAACATCGCTAATTTGTGGAAAGGGGCTTTCTTTTTCTTGCTTTGTTGTCTCTTCGGGGCGTAAAACAGCAGACGAAACCTGAGAAACGGATTTTTTTAACTGCGATATACTCTCTTTTCTATGACTACATTTTGAAAGGCCTAATAGCGCTAATGCGAAAAAGATAACAGAAATAGCTACAATTTTCTTATGGTGCTTGATTTGAAAACGCAGCTTATTTAAAAAATAGATGTTAGATAATTTCCCGGTCTTATCACCTTTGGTTCTAAAACTAAAATCTGAATAACTCTTTTTTTCTTTTTGGACAACCACAGGACGAAAATATTTATCCAATTCCTCCTGGTTAATCCCCAGATACTTAGCATAAATCCTTATATAACCTCTTACATAAACATGGCTCAGCTCCAAAGTAGTGCCTTCTTCAAGAGAGTGTAATATTTTAGGATGAATCTTAGTCGCCCTATATATCTCATCGAGCGAAAGGCCTTTGTTCTTACGAGCTTCTTTTAATATTACACTAATGGGTTTAATAATAGGATTCATTTATGTTCCCTCTTTATCTTTATTAAAATAAGCTTCTTTATCTATGATAATTTCCCTTGGCTTACTTCCCCGATAAGGACCTACTATGCCTT
The DNA here is from genome assembly GCA_013203265.1 of bacterium. GTDB lineage: Bacteria > Omnitrophota > Gorgyraeia > Velamenicoccales > JABMQK01 > JABMQK01. The sequence goes on from JABMQK010000124.1 coordinate 3,826, forward strand.
CTTCTTCCATTGTATCGATTAATCTTGCGGCCCGAGTATAACCTAAACGCAGCCTTCTTTGCAAGATTGATACTGAGGCATGCTGAGATTCTAATATTAATTTAACTGCTGTATCAAATAATTCATCCTTCTCAAAATTACCAATAATAGCGCTCTTCTCTTGTTCCTTAATTATCTCTTCATCATATACTGGCTCTGCTTGATTGCAAATAAATTCTGTTACTTTTTCAATTTCGCTATCTTGCAGGAAACTGCCTTGAGCCCTAATTAATTTTGCCTCTCCGGGATTTAAAAATAACATATCTCCTCTTCCGAGAAGTTTATCAGCACCGTTCATATCCAAAACTGTTCGAGAATCAACCTTTGAAGCAACCTTAAATGAAATTCTCGCAGGAAAATTCGCCTTAATTACACCTGTGATAACATCAACCGATGGCCGCTGTGTTGCCAGAATCAAATGAATCCCTACCGCCCTTGATAATTGAGCAAGGCGCGTAATTGCCTCTTCAATCCTATCCTGGGCAACTACCATAAGATCAGCTAACTCGTCGATTATAACTACAATATAAGGAAGCCTCTGTTTCTTTTGATTATAATATTCAATATTACGCACGCCTTCTTTAGCCAAAAGCTGATATCTCTCATCCATCTCTTTCACAACCCAATTAAGTGCACTAGAAGCCTTCTTTGCACTAGTAACAACCGGACATAATAAATGCGGCAGGCCATTAAAAGGCGCAAGCTCAACCATCTTAGGATCAACCATTAAAAATTTTATCTCGCAAGGAGTGGCATTAAATAACATAGACATAATTATACTATTAACACATACTGTCTTACCTGAACCCGTTGTGCCCGCAATTAACAGATGAGGCATTTCTCCTAAATCTGCAATAACCGGCTTTCCAGAGATATCTTTACCTAAGGCTAAAGTTAATTTAGATTTATTCTTTTGAAATTCC
>JABMQK010000125.1 GCA_013203265.1 bacterium
GATACCAGCCAAAAACTCATAACCGCTAAGTTTAGTCTTTGATAAATATTGCACAAGCTCATTAACACTTGCCCCTGCTCCTATAGTCAAAATGTTATTGTTTAGGCTAATACGCCTAAAAAATAGGGAAGTGAGTTTTATAACTATTCCATTAAATCCGCTATCATCTATCAACAAATTCGTTCCCCTACCAATAACAAAACAGGGAATTTTATTCCTTTTTGACTCTCGTAAACACTGCTTTAGATCCCCAACATCCTTTGGTTCAAAAAAAAATGACGTTGGACCTCCAATTTTAATACTAGTATATTTATTAAGAGGTTCTTTAAATCTTACTTTTCCCTTTAAATTTATTAACCAATTCATCACAAATCTTATTTATATCTCCTGCCCCGAGAAAAAGTACTAAATCCCCCTTTTGAATAATATCTAAGAGTTCACTAATTAAAATACTCCTGTCTGCAAACTTTGTTTCAGGCTTTTTAGAACTTTTTAATATTTCATACAGATTATATGCATCTACTCCCTTAATTTTCTTTTCCCCAGCAGGATAAACATTAGTTATAAATAAATAATCAGCATTAAAAAAACTTTTGCTGAATTGTTCTAATAGATATTTCATGCGGGTATAACGATGTGGTTGAAATACTACCAAAAGTCGCTTTTTATTAAACCCTCTTGCTGTCTCTATTGTAGCGCGTATCTCTGTTGGATGATGTGCATAATCATCGATTATTAAAATATCATCTTGATTATACTTTATCTGAAATCTCCTTCTGACTCCTAAGAAACTCTCCATCGCTCCCTTAATTAAATCTGCATCTATCCTCAACTCTAATCCGAGACCAATAACAGCTAAAGAATTAGAGATATTGTGTTTGCCAGGCATGTTTAATCGGAACCTTTGCATGAATTTATTTTTATAAAAGACATCGAATTGCGAAGTGAAAAAATCAAGTTTTATATTGGAAGCGAATATATCTGCTTTCACATTGAGGCCAAAACTAATATTCCTTCTATCAATTTCCTTAACTACATTATGAATTTCCTGGTCATCAAAACACCAAAAAACACATCCGTCTCTGTGAGTGTTCAAAATGAATTTCTTAAAAGCGATTTTGATACCTTCAAACGTCTTATAATAATCTATATGCTCACAATCAATATTGGTAATTATTGAATAATTCGGTTTATAAAACAAAAATGTACCGTCACTCTCGTCCGCCTCAGCTACAAAATATCTGCCAAGTCCTAATTGTGCATTATTGGAAATATTACCTACGACACCACCAACAGCTATTGTAGGAGATAAACTCGCTTCTGTCAAAAGGTGCGCAGCCAAGGAGGAAGTAGTAGTTTTACCGTGTGCTCCTGATATCGCTATAACTACCTGCTTGTCCATCAAAGAAGCTAAGAATTGTGCCCTCTTAACTACAGGAATTTTCTGTCTAAACGCCTCTTCTAATTCACAGTTACTAGATTTTATAGCGGAAGAATAAATAACTAAATCCTTATTCCTTATGTGGTCTCGGCTGTGCCCGATATAAATATCAGCCCCTAACTTTATCAGCTTTTTTGTATTTTCGGATTCATTAATATCGGATCCTGATACTTCATAGCCCTTTTTTAGAGATATCTGCGCAATCCCACTCATACCAATACCGCCAATTCCAATAAAATGAATTCTTTTTCTCATCTATTTAAAGACTTTAACCACTGCTTGTATAAATCTTCAGTATTCTTAATATTAAAATATGTTTTACGCAAGGCTTCATCTAGGCTCTTGTTCTCTCTTAAACTTTTACAGAGTATTGCAAATCTATATTCTTCAAATTTATTCATAAGAAAATAAACAATACTTACTGCCTGAGCATAAAATATCTCTGCAATCTCACTATTAACAATGTCGTGAGCGTTTTTAATATTCGATAACTCTTCCATGGTTAATAATTTATCCTCTGATATAAATGATTCAACAATACTTTTAGCGGCATAGCGCTTAGATTTTTCCTGATAACTGGCAATTCCCTCTTCAAACCAAAGCGGAATTTCATTTTTAAAACCTACGAACTCCCTGAAAATAATATGACCTAATTCATGAGGAAGGATAGAATCAAAAAAACCTGCAGCGTGCGGATATGTCCATATCTTCTTATCCCGATAGGAAGCACACCCCCCTGACCAATCAGGCTGCCTAGTCTCCTTTTGATATGAAGTTTTATCCGGAAAGATATAAATATGTGCGCGTTCATCCCAAAGCCAAAAATTGTAACGACGATAACCTAAATCATCAGCGATCTCTTCATAATAACCCTCAGCAGCATCAATAATATCTTCAATGAAATCCCTATCGATTCCTTCTTTATAATACACTATAAAGTGTGTGCTACGTTCTTCTTTAAAATCCTTATCTAAAGCATAAATAAAAAAACAAAATAGTAAAGTAGTAACTATAGTTAAACAAAATATTCTTAATAGTTTCATTTTGTTAAAATAAATGCTAACTCTGCTATTTTATTTCTAGCATCAGGTAGATTGATTACATCTAAAACTTGTGACATTTGTTTTAATTTATCTGGGTTATTTTTTAAATCAGTAATTTTCCCTTTTAAAATCGCCTCACATAAAGATTTATCTTCTATCAAAATTGCGGCGTTTTTTTCAACAAGAAAACGTGCATTATCTAACTGGTGTAGCTTGGCATAAGGATAAGGGATTAATATTGAAGGTACTCTTAAAGCCGCAATTTCTGCCATTATAGTTGCTCCTGCTCGAGAAAGAACAAAATCACAGGCGCTAAAAGCGCAATCCATACGTTCAATAAAAGGAAAAACTTTATATTTAACATTAATATTTTTATACTCCCGCCTAACACGTTCGTAATCAAGAGCGCCAGTAATATGAATAACTTGTATATTGGAGAAACTTTTATCTCTTAAAACTTCTAAAATTTGTGTGTTGATTTTAAACGAACCTTGGCTGCCACCCATTACTAACATTGTAAATCTCTCGGTGTCTAAGTCGAAGAATTTCCTCGCTTCTCTTTTATCTAACAGCCTTATCTCTTTTCTCAGAGGATTACCAAAGAATAATGCTTTATTTTTTAGTTTATCACTAATTTGCTTATTTGAAAAACTAAATATAATTTTATTTGAAAAATTAGCAAGAAGGCAATTTGATAACCCTAACTTCATATTTTGTTCATGAATAAAATTGGGGATTCTTCGAAAACAAGCGCAGATTATAAATGGAATGCTCAAATATCCTCCAAAACCAACAATTAAATTTGGCCTCAGCGTCTTTACCAATGTCTGCGCTCGGAAAAATAATCCTAAAAGATTATAACTAGTTAAAACTGTTATCTTTCTTCGTTTAAAGAATACAGGATTAAAATCACTCTTTAATATTTTTCTTTCTAATTGACCATCCGTAGTAACAAAATTGATTTCAACATCCCTATCTTTATCTCTTAAACCCTGACAAAAAGCAATCGCTGGGAAGATATGGCCGCCACTATGACTAGCTACTACTAATACTCTCATAGAAATATATTCTTTCTCCTCGAAACATTAAGTAATAATCCTATTGCTACCATGTTGAATATCAAAGCTGATCCACCGTAACTTATAAAAGGCAAAGGGAGGCCTTTTGTAGGAAACATCCCTATGGAAACTCCTATATTTATAACAGTTTGCAGGGCAATCAAAGATACTATGCCAATAGACAAAAATCTAAAGAAATCATCATTACTAAAACGTACGATCTTAATCATCTGCCAAATAAGTAAGATAAATAACAAAATAACTACTATCGCCCCAATAATTCCCATCTCCTCTCCTATGACAGAAAATATAAAATCGGTATGGGCAGCAGGGAGATAAAATAATTTTTGTTTGCCCTGTCCTAAACCTTGCCCAAATAAACCTCCTGAACCAAAGGCTATCTGTGATTGAATAATTTGAAAACCTGCCCCTTTTGGATCAGCCCAAGGGTTTAAAAATGAAAAAATCCTTGCCCTGCGATACGGAATACTAAATACAAGAAAATATAAGGCTGGTAAACTTATCAATCCGGCCGAAATGAAATAACTGTAATTTACGCCAGCACAAAACCACATAATACCAGCAACAAAAACTAATGCGATAGCAGTGCCTAAATCTGGCTGCAGAAGTATTAAAAGTATTGGTATTGATAAGGCAATTAGAGAAGGAAGTAATCCATAGGAAAAATTATTAATAATGTCTTTACGTCTAGAGATAAAATCTGCCAAATATATTATAAAAGTAACTTTTATTAACTCTGAAGGCTGAAATCCAAGATTACCTATTTTTATCCAACGCTTTGCACCAGCTGCTTCTCTACTAAATCCAGGTATTAAACTCAAAAAAAGCAATAATAATGAAAAAAGGAACAGGGGTTTGGCCAATTTCTTTATTACTTGTTGGTCGACAGCCATAGAAATAAACATGAGAATAAAACCCAACAGTAAAAAAAACAAATGTCTCTTTAAATAATAAAGACTATCTCCTTTATCATTCCATGCATAAATGGAGCTTGAACTATAAATCATAACAACTCCAATACCTAAAAGCATTAATAAGATTAAAATTATTGAAAGACGGGTTTTACGCATTAATTTATTTTATATTTTTATCTAGGAAATTATCTAGCGACTCTACAAGAGGATTTTAAATTATTAACTATCCCTTTGAATATTCGACCGCGCTCTTGGTAATTAGAAAACATATCAAAACTGGCGCACATAGGAGAAAGCATAACGCAATCTCCTTTTCTTGCTTGGTTAAAAGCCAAATTCACAGCTTCATATATGTCTTTTGCGGTTGAAATTTTTATTAAACCATTGAGAGCGTCTTCTATTTTTGTTTTTGATTCACCAAATAGGACCAGAGACTTTACTTTATTTTTCAAGATATTGCTTATAATAGCAAAATCACTACCCTTGTCTCTACCTCCGGCAATTAAAATAGTCGGCTTAATAGAATTTTCTAACGCCCAGATGGTTGCTTCTATGTTAGTGGCCTTAGAATCATTTACAAAATCTATCCCATTAATATTGCTTACGAATTCCAAGCGATGCTCTATGCCCGTAAATTCCTCAAAAACCTTATAACAAATATCCAAATCAATTCCAAATATCTCAGCTACTTTTAAAACGGCTAACTGATTCGGATTAAATTTGCTTTCATCAAAACCGCTTTTGCCACCCCCAAAATATAAAACCTCTGCTTCTGTTTCACTAGCTAAAGATCTCAACCGACTGTCAGCATAATTCAAAATTAAGAAATCTTCTTTCTTTTGATTAATAAATATCCGTTTCTTTGCTTTTAAATATTCTCCCAAGTTCTTATACCTATCTAAGTGGTCTGGTGTGAAATTTAAAATTATACTAACCTTTGGCCTAAATTCCTTAATCGATTCAAGCTGAAAAGAACTTACCTCCAGACTTATTAAATCAGTATCCTTTATCTTATCAATACAAGAAGAAAAAGGCTTTCCGATATTGCCCAATACAAATACATCTCTTCCTGCTTTCTCTAAAATTTTGCCTATCAAAGTAGTAACTGTTGTCTTACCATTTGTGCCGGTTATGGCGATAATCTGTGCTGGACAATGCTGATACCCTAATTCAATTTCTCCAATCACCTCGATATTCTTCTTTCTTGCCCACTCTACAGCTTCACAATTATAACTAATCCCTGGACTTATTACTAAATAATCGGCACTTTCTATAATCGTCTTTGTGTGCTTACCCAACTCAAAATCTATAGATAACTTCTTTAGATCGCAAGAATATTCTCTCTGCTTTGCATCATCAGTCTTATCACTAATAAATACCTGCGCGCCTAATTTATTAAGTAATTTTGCGCTAGCAAGTCCACTACAGCCCAAACCCAATACCACAACGTTCCTATCTTTAAAATCTATCATCTTATTTTCAAAGTAATTAATGTAAAAATGGCAAGTATGGCAGAAAATATCCAAAATCTAACAATTATTTTAGACTCTGGAATACCTAACATCTGAAAGTGATGGTGCAGAGGAGCCATTTTAAAAACTCGCTTTTTCCAAAACCGAAATGAAATAATTTGAATTATAACTGACATAGCTTCTATAACAAATACTCCTCCAACGATAACTAAAAGAATCTCTTTTTTAATTAAAAGTGCTACTATTCCTATTGCTCCTCCTATGGCTTGTGAACCCACATCGCCCATAAAAATACCCGCGGGAAAACAATTGAACCAAAGAAACCCCATGCATGCGCCCACGAGTGCTGCACAAAAAACAGTCAACTCGCCAGCATAAGGAATGAATGGAACCAAAAGATAATTACTAAAACCAGCATGCCCTGCAATATAACACAATATGCTAAAGGCTAAAGCTGTCATAATTGTACAGCCTACAGCTAATCCATCTAACCCATCGGTAAAATTGACAGCATTAGATGAACCACAAATAACAAAAATTACAAAAGGAATATAAAGTATTCCGAGATTAATAACCAGATTCTTAAAAAACGGAAAATAAATATTTGCTGAAACACTTTTATCAAAAAATAAAAGAACACCTACTGTTAATCCAATAATTAATTGAACTGAAGACTTAGTGAAAATACTTAGTCCTTTGAAACTACCTTTCTTCAACTTAACATAATCATCAACGAATCCTAAAATTGCAAGTGCAATAAATGTAAACAAAGTTAATATGATATATCTATTAAATATATCTGCCCAAATCAAAGTGGATAATACGACACTTATAACGATTAACAGACCTCCCATTGTAGGCGTTCCCTGTTTATATCGTTGTATATCATAAAGCTTAAGAAACCCCTCTTTTCTTATATTTTCCTGAATTTTAAATTTCTTTAGGTGATTAATAATGTATCTTCCCAGAAAAATTGACAGGAAAAAAGTGGTAAGGGCAGCCATTGCTGCTCGAAAAGTAATATACTTAACAATATTAAATACAAATAGACTGTCTTTTAAATTATATAATAAATTATAAAGCATTATTTAAGTTTGACTAAAGAAGAGACTATGTTTTCCATTTGCATAAGTCGTGATCCTTTTATCAACAGAATATCACCTTGCTTAATTTTACTCTTTAAAAAACCAATAAGGTCTAACTTTGAATCAAAAGTAAAAATATTTTTATGTCCTTTAGATTCAGTTCTGGCCGCATCCGCAGCAAATTTTGATAATCTACCCAGAGCAACAAACATATCTATCGGCTTCTGAGCAATAAACTTACCCATTTTTTTATGTAACTCTGTAGATTGACTACCGAGTTCCAACATATCTCCCATAATCAAAATCCTTCTACCTTTGGTTTTAAACTCCATCAATGACTCAATCGCTTTCTTCAAAGAAAAAGGATTGGAATTATAAGTATCATCCCATATACAAAATTCAGAACAATCTATTTCATTTAATCTTCCTTCGAGAAATTGAAAATTATCTAAAGCCTCCTTTATTTTTTTGATACTTAGACCAAAAATCAAACCACAGCCAATTCCTGCTAAAGCATTATAGATATTAAATCTACCTGGTGTATGCAAAGTGAACCTATGTTTTTTATTAAAAATAAAATTTATTTTGTTATTTTCTAAAGATACATCTGAGGCCTTAAAATCACAGTCCGTTTCCATGCCAAAGTAAAACAATTTGTATTTCTTAAGTAATTTTATCTTTCTTAAAAAACTATCGTCACTATTCAACAAAACTATCTTCGGATCTTTTAAATGATTTATTATACTCTTCTTTTCCTTAAAAACACCTTTTAAATCTTTTAAAAATTCCAAATGTGATGCTCCTATATTAGTAATAATTGCTACTTGTGGATGGGCGATTTTACTTAAATAGGATATTTCTCCAAAATGATTCGTCCCTAACTCCAAAATGCAAATATTATGCCTACTATTTAGTTTAAAGAGAGTTTGAGGAACACCAATATAATTATTATGTGTACCAAAATTCTTCAGTACTTTATATTTTTTTTCCAATATATGTGCGACAATATCTTTTGTGGTAGTTTTACCTGCACTACCTGTTATTGCAATCAAAGGTATATTCTTGTCTTTTCTATGATGCGCAGCCAATCGAGCCAAGGCGATAGTTGTATCCTTTGTTTTTAAAATATTTATTTTCTGTTTAATATTTCTAATTTCTTTGGAAATAACTATAGCTTGAGCTCCTTTTTTAACTGCATCTGTAATAAAATCATGTCCGTCAAAACTCTTACCCACTAGGGCAAAAAAAACATTTCCTTTTTTAATCGTTCGTGAATCTGTGGAAATGCCTTTTAATAAATTGCGGCCTGATTTTCTTATTACTTTAGCGCTAGTTGCCCTTGCTATCTCTTTTAATTCAAACATCCTGCGAATCCCCTTTTAGACAATATCTCTTCTAAAATAAGACGGTCATTGAAGGCGAGTTTTCTATCTTTGATTACTTGATAATCTTCGTGTCCTTTTCCTGCAACTACTATTATATCTTTGCTTCGAGCTATATCTATGGCTTTTTCAATTGCACATTTTCTATCTGCTAAAATTATATAGTTTGTTTTTCGTATGCCTCTTTTTATATCAGAAATAATTTTTTTAGGGTCTTCTGAGCGGGGATTATCTGAAGTAATAATTACAAAATCAGCTAATTCACTAGCTATCTTACCCATTTTATGACGTTTATCTCTATCCCTATCGCCACCACATCCAAAAACAAGAATTAATCTACCTCTGCCTCTTATTCCTTTTAAAGTCAGCAAAATATTTCTTAACGCATCTTGCGTATGAGCATAATCAACAAAGATGCTGATATTATTTCTGCATCTAACTCTCTCTAACCTTCCAAGAACATGAATTTCCCTTAAGCCTCTTATAATATATTCTTCTGGTATATTCAAGACTAAAC
>JABMQK010000126.1 GCA_013203265.1 bacterium
ATAGCACGGTCCCTGTCTGTAATTCCTGGAAGTTGTATAACGATTCTGTCTTTTCCTTGTCTTTGTATGGAAGGCTCTAATACACCGAATTGGTCAACTCTGTTTCGTATGATTTCAAGCGCCCTATCAGGTGCATCTTTTGCTTCCTCAGGTGTCAACTTGGACGTATCAACTATAAGTACAAGATGAACTCCGCCCTGTAAGTCAAGGCCAAGATTTACCTTCCCCTTCTTTACAAGGTCTCCTTCGGAATCATATACATCAAAAGGCGGATATCCCATCCATAATGCAAAACCTACAACAAGAACAACAAGTATAACTTTCCACTTTAAGTTCTTAACCATGCTTCCTCCGTACTATTATGATTGACGAGATTTTTTAATTGTTGCTATTGAACTTTTTTGAATTTCAATCTTTACATTGTCATCTATCTTTAGAACCAAAGAATTATCTTTTACATTAACAATGGTACCATGTATGCCACCGTTCGTTATTACTTCATCATTTTTCTTTAAATTTTCAATCATGCCCTTATGTTCCTTCTGTTCTTTTCTCTGTGGCCTGATTAGAACAAAATAAAAGATTATATAAATTAAAATTATGGGAAACAACATACTCGCAAAAGGACTCTGACTTGCTGGATTCATTTTAATCTCCTTTAATGACCCGCCACTGTTTCAGTGGTGGACGAATTCTCCGCCGTCACTATCGTTTTGGCGGGGTCCCGCAGAGCACGAAGTGCGTATGCGGGAAGATCCTGGGCACCTTCGATGTCAAAAATCTCCGCCAAACTTTTTGGCGGACGCTGTCGTTCGCTAAGTTACGTCTTTATTTGTTTTTTGTTAAATTCCTTAAATAAACTCGCTACCGTTTCAGTTGGCTGTGCGCCCTTGCTTATCCAATAGTCGTATCTTTCTTTTTTAAAGATAAGTGATGCTGGATTTTTAGAAGGGCCATAATATCCAATTTCTTCTACTGGCCTGCTATCCCTGGCATCTCTCCTATCTGTAACAACGATACGAAAATTATATCTACCTTTGTCCGTTCTGCTAATTTTTCTTAGTCTAATTCTTACACTCATTTCTTCCTCCCTTTAATGAGCAGACAGTTTACGGAGCTTATGCGACGTAAACTATAGGCCGAAGGCCGTCTGCGAATTAAACCCCCCACCACTTTTAGTGATAGGAAATTCTTTAATAAAACGTTTTATTTCTTCTCCCACCTTTGTTCTTTATCATATCTTTGTTTCTAAAAGTGATGGGGGGTCAAATGAAGACATACAACTTAGTTTTCAGCCGAAGGCTGATCCGTCCTTCGGCGGACACTATCGCTCACTAAGTTGTGTCTTCATTTGATGGCTTCAATTAATGCCTTTGCTTTATTTTGTGTCTCTTTGTATTCTTTTTCGGGTACAGAATCTGCAACTATTCCTGCGCCAGCCTGAATATAACATAATCCGTTTTTTATAACTATGGTTCTTATAGTAATACAGGTATCCAGATTGCCTGAAAAACTAAAATATCCGATGCACCCAGCATAAGGGCCTCTGCGTACATTCTCTAATTCATCAATTATCTCCATCGCCCTTATCTTTGGAGCACCTGCAACGGTTCCTGCTGGAAACGCAGAAGACAATGCTTTGTAAATATCGTATTTTTTATCTAATTTGGCGGCGACTGAACTAACTATATGCATAACATGAGAATACTTCTCAATCGACATAAATTCTCGGACTTTAACAGTGCCTTTTTGCGCTACTCTACCTAAATCATTTCTGCCTAAATCAACAAGCATAAGATGCTCTGCCTTTTCTTTTCTGTCATTCAATAATTCTTTAGCGAGACTCTCGTCTTCAACTACACTACCGCCTCTATGCCTTGTTCCAGCGATAGGCCTTGTTTCAATTAAACCATCTTCGCAGCGTATAAGCATCTCCGGCGAAGACCCAACAATATTAAAATCTTTTAACTTAAGATAGTACATATAGGGGGAAGGATTTATTGAACGTAATCTTCTATAGATATCTATAGGGCGGTCCGATAATTTTGTTTTGAATCTTTGTGAAAGAACAACCTGGATAACATCTCCTCTTTTAATATATTTTTTAGCTTTTGATACAATCTGACAAAAAGTCTTTTTAGAAAAATTTGAATTTATCTTTACTGAGCGTTTTAATCTTGGCCTTGATTCCTTAATCTTTATTTGTTTAGTTAAATTCAAACTAAGACGTTTAATACTACTTGCTCCTTTTTCATAAGCCTGCTTTATACATCTTGCATCTCTATTGTTTCTAATATAAACATTAGATACAATCTTTATCTTGTGCTTAACATGATCGAAAATTAAAAGATTTTTTGAAAGCATAAAAATACTATCAGGAAGTTTAATATCATCTCGATTTTTATCAGGGATTTTCTCAAAAAACCTTACCATGTCATAAGAAATGTATCCTACGAATCCGCCAGTAAATCTCGGTAAATCTTTTGAAGGAACATACTTATACTTTAATAATATTTTCTTAATTTCATCTAAAGGATTAGATTTAGCGAAAAATCTTCTTTTTGTCTTTTTGCCGGCATTGAATTCAATGATCTCAATCAGACGATCTTTACTCTTTATAACCATCGAAGGCTTAGACGATAAAAAAGAATACCGGCCGATCTTTTCCTGGCTCTCAACCGATTCAAGCAA
>JABMQK010000127.1 GCA_013203265.1 bacterium
CGTTTTAAGGGTATAGTTACATTATTATCCATTAAGACTTCAGCAATAATACTACCAAGCCCGCCGTTGATTAGATGTTCTTCTAATGTTACTATTTTTTCCGATTGTTCTATAAATTTTAGTAATGTTTTAACGTTAACCGGTTTTAATCTATATAAATCTACAACTGCTACCTTAATAGAATGTTTTTCAAGAATTTCAGCAACTTCTAATGCCTTATAAACCATATTTCCAGTTGCAACGATGCATAAGTCCTTACCCTTTCTTATACAAGATACTCCTTTTGAAAAACCTTCATCTTTCTTATAAATCACTTGAAATGGCTCTCTATCCAACCTAATATATAGAGGAGCGTTAGATTTATATGCTATCTCAGCACAAGCTGAAGCCATAACATTATCAGTAACATTTAAAATAGTAATATTTGGTAAACATCTCATTATTGCAATATCTTCAGTAGTATGGTGCGTGGGTCCAGAATCGTCATAACTGAATCCAGCACCAACTCCTACTGTAGTCATTGGTACATTCATAGCACACATATCTATCTTTAATTGTTCGTAACAACGTAGGGTAATAAAAGGCATAATAGCGTATGCAAAAACATTTTTGCCACTTAGTGCTAATCCAGAAGAAACGGTAATCATATTTTGCTCTGCAATACCAATGTTTAAAAACTGACTGCTTAAATCTTCTCTAAACTTATCAAGACTTGGAGCACCCATATCTGCACAAACAAGTATAATATTTTTATCTTTTTTTGCAATTTCATATAACCTGTTAAAAAATACATCTCGCATTGTTTTCATCTTAATTGCCCCCCTCTATTACTTATTTCTTTTTTTGCCTGTACCGCCTGTTCCCCTTGTGGAGCTATTGAATGCCAAAGAATTTGATTCTCCATAAAAGAAACACCTTTTCCTTTTATTGTATCAGCAATAATCATAAGAGGCTTATTTCTCTTATTAGATCTAAAACCATTAATGGCGTTAAAAATTTCTTCAAATGAATGTCCGTTTATGTTTAATACATCCCATCCAAATGACCTCCATTTTTCGTCAAGAGGATTCAAACTTACAGAGTTTTCAGTAAAATCTGTAGCACTGAGCCAGTTCCTATCTATTATTGCTATCAAATTATTCAACCTTTGATGAGATGCAAACATAGCGGTTTCCCATACCGAACCCTCATGACATTCACCATCCCCCAAAAGTGTAAATATAAAATATTGTTCCTTATTCATTTTAGCAGCTAAAGCCATCCCTGCCGCTATACCAAAACCATGACCTAATGAACCAGCAGTAATTTCTGCTCCAGGAACATCATGTTGTAAATGCACTCCAAAGATCCCATCTTTTTGATTAAACTTATCTAATTCTTTTTTAGGGAAAAATCCAAGATCTGCCAATATTGGGTACAGAATAACGCTGGACTGACCTTTACTTAAAATAAATCTGTCTCGTTCGTTCCATTTTGGATTAGTTGCATCGTATCTTAAAATCTCTCCATAATATAGAGCTACTAACAATTCAGTACAAGAAAACGATGAAGTAACGTGCCCAGTACCTGCTCTGACACACATATCTAAAATTTGGCTACGAATGTAATTTGCTTTCTTTTTCAAATAAATTATTTTTTCTTTCATGTTTAATCTCCTTTTTATATATTTGAGAAATTCTTTCTCCTTATTATTTGATATCCTTTTATTAATTCCGTAATACCTTGTTGTAGTGAATAATCAGGAGTAAATCCGGTAGACTCTATTTTTTTGTTACTCACAATATAATCCCTCTTATCAGGGTCTTCTCCTACTTTGGCTTCTGTAAAATAAAAATTAGAAATCTGTTTTTTAATCTCTTCACAAAGTTCCCACTTGCTTAGGTTAGCATTACTTAATCCGACATTGTAAGGCTCATCTTTCATCTTATCAAAGTTGTCAAGACAGTAGATAAATGCTTTTGCCACATCACGCACATGTATAAAATTTCTTTTAAAGTGGGATTCGA
>JABMQK010000128.1 GCA_013203265.1 bacterium
ACACCTTTGTTATCTTTAGTTGTATTTTGATAGTTACTGTTGCGGTTGGTTTTATTTTAAGAGGAGACATACAGCAAAGAATCAATCTAATCGAAAGAGAGGTCGGGCAAAAAGTTAATATTAGAGAAGCGCTATGGAAAGAGGCTTGTTGTATGATAAAAAATCAGCCATTATTGGGTACGGGTCCGAACACTTATAACTTTGTAGCACCTAAGTATAAGTTAACTGAATACTCTGGGATATACCCTCATAATTCATATTTGCAAATGGCCGCAGAAATAGGCCTGATAGGATTATGCTCATTTTTATGGATATTATATAGTTTTTTCTCCAAAGGAATTCGCGCTTTAAAAAAATATCGAGACCCCTTTTTATTGGGAGTTATGGGCGGGTTAACTGCCTCTTTAGCGCATTCATTTTTTGATGTGAATTTATTTTCTACTCAATTAGTGATATTGTTTTGGGTTGTATTAGGTTTGGGTATGGCACGAATTAAAAATCTTGAAAGAGATAACGAACAAGATCGAATCTTATTTAAATCTTAATCGCATACAAAATACTTTACAGATGATATTCTTTTGTTATAATAATTTTCTAATTTCTGATTAAATGATTATGTAGAGTTAATATGAGAAAGAAATCTATACGAGATATTGATTTGCAAGATAAAGCTGTTATTTTGCGGGTTGATTTTAATGTGCCTTTGGATGAAAACCGAAATATTACTGATGATACGCGCATAAAAGCAGCTTTGCCAACGATAAAGTATGCATTAGCTAATAGTGTTGGTAAGCTTATATTGATGTCTCATTTAGGAAGGCCCAAAGGGAAAATAAAGGAAGAATTAAGGCTTGATCCTATTGCTCAAAAACTAGAGGAGCTTTTGGGAGAACCTATAGAAAAACTTAACGATTGTATAGGGGACGAGGTAAAAAAACAGGTTAAATCTTCACAGAAGCGAGTAATTCTTCTTGAAAACTTACGTTTCCATCCCGAAGAAGAAAAGAATGACCCAAATTTCGCTAAAGAATTGGCTAGTCTTGCGCAAATTTATGTAAATGATGCCTTTGGCACTGCCCATCGCGCTCACGCATCCACAGAAGGTATAGCCCACTTTTTACCTGCGGTAGCTGGTTTCCTATTAGAAAAGGAAATTAATTATTTGGGTAAGGCCTTGGAAGATCCTAAAAAACCCTTTGTAGTTATTTTGGGTGGCGCAAAGGTTTCTGATAAAATTGAAGTTGTTGAAAACCTTCTTAAAAAGGCTGATAAAATAATTATTGGTGGGGGAATGGCCTATACCTTTCTTAAGGCGCAAGGAAAAGAAATTGGAAAATCTAAGCTGGAAGAAGATAAAATAGGAATCGCTAAGGAAATATTATTAAAGGCACAAAAAAATAACGTGCAAATTCTACTGCCTAGTGATAATATATGTGTTAAAGAAATAAAAAGTGACGCTGAAATTACCGTAACTGGAGAAGATATCCCTGCTGACTTAATAGCGGTAGATATCGGGCCAAAGACAATAGAAAACTTTAAACAGGCACTTTCTGATGCAAAAACAATCGTCTGGAATGGCCCGATGGGCATATTCGAGATAGATAAATTCTCTAATGGCTCTAAACAAATAGCTGAATTCTTAGCGAATTTAGACGCGACAACTATCATTGGCGGTGGAGATACTGCTGCGGCTGTGGCAAAATTTAAATTGGAAGACAAAATGACTCATATCTCAACCGGCGGAGGAGCTTCGTTAGAATTTCTGGAAGGAAAAGTGCTGCCGGGTATCGCAGCCTTACAGGATAAATAAAATAGCGCATGAATGAAAAAATTGAGGTTTTAAGAAAATATTTTAAAAATCATCCTGAGATTGTTATGGCATTCTTATTTGGCTCTAAAGCTAAAGGGATCGACGGCGCTATTTCAGATTGGGACATAGCCGTTTATTTTAACCCTAAAGGCCATACAACTGAATGTGAAGAAGTTGATCGATCTTATCCGCTTGAGGATAAAGTCTGGGATGACGTAATGGATATTCTAAAAACTGATAGTGTCGATCTAATAGTATTAAATAGGGCCCCTGCCAATATCTGCGCCAGCGTTCTAAGCGAAGGGGTTGCGCTTGCAATAAAAAATAGAAGGATTTTTATAAATTTTTTACTTCCTACAATGCGCCAGGCAGAAGACTATCGAAATTTCGTGGATAGGTATTATGAAATTTCACAGCGATCCTCTTCACTTTCATCGCAAGACAAAGAACAGCTAAAACGAATTATTAATTTTCTTGAAGAACTGTTAAAATTACGAGGATACTTCAGTAAATTCACTTTCGATGACTATAATAATATACATAAGAGACTCGAGGTTGAACGTTGGATAGAAAATATAGTGAATTCATCAATTGACATTGGGGAATTAATTCTTGCTTCACAAACAAAAAGAATACCCAATTCTTATCGGGAAGTTTTTATACAGTTAGGTTTGTTACCAAAATTTAAAATAATCGATGCGGAAAAATTAGCCGGCTGGGTAAAATTGCGAAATATCTTAGCGCATGAGTATTTAGATATTAAATGGAAGAGAATCGAACATTTTATAAAAGGGAGTCAAAAACAAATTGAGATTTTTATTGAGTGCGCAAAAAAAATATTGGGAGATGAATAATGCGAAAAATTATAATTGCCGGTAATTGGAAGATGTATAAGACTATTAGCGAAGCTATAGAACTTACCAATGGCTTAAAAAGAAGCCTCTATGATATTACGGATGTAGAAATTGTAGTCTGCACACCCTTTACATGCTTAGACGCGGTTTCTGAACTCATAGCTGAATCAAACATTAAATTAGGCGCTCAAAATATGTATTGGCAGGAACAAGGGGCATTTACCGGAGAAATATCTCCTTTGATGCTAAAAGATTTGGGCTGTGAATATGTAATTATCGGC
>JABMQK010000129.1 GCA_013203265.1 bacterium
AAAATTCCGGCCTTAGGCATCGCTGAAGTATCACTAACAATTTCTAACGAAACTAACATTCTGCCTATTGACTATCAAGAAGTAACAATTACCCGCAGGCTCTATCGCTCAGGTGAAAGCGAATATCTTTTAAATAATAATATAGTAAGGCTTAAAGATATTAACGAGCTCTTGATGGGTACAGGCATAGGAGCAGAATCTTATTCTCTTGTAGAGCAGGGTAAAATTGATCTCGTCCTTAGTTCAAAACCCGAAGACAGACGTTTAGTCTTTGATGAAGCGACAGGAGTAAGTAAATATAAAGCAAAAAAGAAAGAGGCATTGAGAAAACTTGAAGACACAGAAAATAATCTGCTCAGGGTAAATGATATTATTCAAGAGGTAAAAAGACAAATCAATTCCATTGAAAGACAAGCAAATAAAGCTCGGCGTTACAAGGAAGTATTTGAAAAATTGAAAGAACTTGAGATAAAATTAGCGTTGGAAGAAATTAATAATCTTAAAGCACAATATGAAGAAATAAAGAATACTGAGACCTCCCTTAATGAAAAAATAACAAATATAAGCACTAATTTAAACGAACTTAGCAATAAAATAAGTGTACACCAAGAAGAAATAGAAAGCTTAAATCAACTTCTATTAAATCTAAATAACGAATCTATAAACACCGAAAATCTAATTGAAAGAAAGAGTCAACATATAAAAATGAACGAAGAAAGAATCTTGGAACTAAATAAGAGATTACAAGTTATCGAAACACAGAAAGATAACTTAAATAAACGAATCATACACGCTAAGGAGAATTTAGAAAAAATCGAACAAAAACTTACAAAGATTAAAGAAGAAAGCCAAGAAAAACAAAATCTATTAGAAACTAAGGAATCGAAATTCAAAGAAATTGAAAAAATAATTCGTCATGCACAAGAAAGAATCAAGCTGGCAAATAGCAGGACATTTGAAATTGCTATTGATAAAACGAGATCAAATAATGAACTAATAGACACATCCAGTTCTCTAAACACCCTAAACGCCAGAAAACAGAGATTAGAAACAGAGCTATTAAAAATAAAACAAGAGAGTGAAACTGGCGAAAGTGAACTCAATAATATAAAAGAACAGGTTGAAGAAATTAGAGGAAACTTTCAAAATATTAAGAGTAAAATAGGCGCTTTAGTAAAGTCTCTTAATGGCAAAAAGGAAGAAATTGAAAATGCCGAGGATGAAATAAATAAATTAAAAGAGGCAAAAATAATCCTCCTTTCACAAAAAGAATTCCTTCAGGAATTAAAATTAAAGTTTGAAGATATGCCTTCATCGAAAGAAGCGGAGATAATCCTAAGAGATATTGAAGGGGTTAACGAAAGTGAAATCTCCGGCATAATCGCGAAAGCAAAATCCGTATCCTTTGACCGAGAGAATAAAACATATCGAATAATTTGTGAAGCAAAGTTATTCTCTCTTGACATAAAACTACTGGAAGAGAAAATAAATCAAATTGAATTACAACTACAAGAAAAAAACAATGTGCTCAATTCTCAAAAAGGACAAGCCCAGCAATTAGAACAAGAAACGGAAATTCTAAAAAGCGATTTGCAGAAAGAACAAATTATCCTGGCTGATAAAGAAGCTGTTTTAAAAAATTGCCAATCAAACTACGAAAAGATTTCTGAAGAATTATCATTATTGCAATTTGAACAAAAAGATGTCGATGAAAATATAGATAAACTTTCAACAAGAAAAGAAGCTTTTCAGGGAGAAATAGAGAATCTCAATCAAGAAAATACAAACCAAGAGGATATCATTAATACATCTCAATCAGAGATCTCCACAAATAGCAAACTACGAGAATCTCTCCTTCTTGAAATTACACAACTTAAAACTCAATTAGATTCAGTAACAACTAAAGAAAATGACCTGTCTACTACTTTCTCAATGCTGGAAAGGTCGCTCTTAGCTGAAAATGAAGCACTCAAGGCTCAAGAAGAGGAAAAGTCTAATAGTGAAATAAGGATTGCACAATTGAAAGATGAATCCATTAATTTAAAAACTGAAATTGAAAGCTTAACGAGTAAATCTAATCAAATACAAAATCAGCTTAAGGTAAAAAATCAAGAACTCTCTGAAAAGGGAAATATCTTAAAAGAATTAAGGAATGAAGAAAATGAGAAAAAAACTCAAGTTGCAGAAAATAAGGAAAACCTTCATCAATATCAATTAAATATCCAGGAAAATACTTTCAAATTAAACCAGATAAAGGAAAGAATGCTCCAGGTTTATCAATACAACATCGATCAAACAGAGCAAGTCGATCAAATAATAGACTTTGAAAAAGCGGCCGTCAAACAAGAAATAGAGTCGCTTCGCAAAAAGGTTGATAATTTCGGGACAGTAAATCTTGTCGCTATTGAGGAACTGGAAGAATTGAAACAAAGATATGATTTTCTTGAACATCAACAAATGGACTTAAATACAGCTAAGGATTCTTTAAATGAAGCAATTCGAAAAATTAACCGAACAACTAAAAAGATGTTTTTAGATACATTCCAAATGGTAGCCAAAGAATTCAAAAACTATTTTCGGCTTCTTTTTGGAGGTGGCGATGCAGAACTGTTCCTTATCGATGAAGAAGATGTGCTAGAATCCGGTATTGAAATAGTCTGTCGTCCTCCCGGGAAAAAATTGCAAAATATACTACTCTTATCAGGGGGAGAAAAATCACTTTCTGCGATCGCCTTAATTTTTGCCATATTCAAAACAAAACCGGCACCGTTCTGTGTCCTAGATGAAATAGACGCTGCACTCGACGAATTAAACGTGGATAGGTTCAGCAGGATGCTAAAGGAATTTGCCAAGATATCCCAATTTATTGTTATCACACATAATAAAAAGACAATTATTCACGCAGATGTAATGTACGGGATAACGATGGAACAATCAGGTATCTCTAAGATAGTCTCTGTTAAATTGAGTGAAAACGAAAATAAAAAACGGGCTCCTTCGAAAAAAGACAAAACCGCTCTTTCTACTGTCGATACCAATTAATTTTCAAAAGATCAATTGAATATTTCTATCCATCCTTATTCTTTATCCAAAAACAAAGCTTTTAACCCTGAATATATACCAAGTTAAAAACTTCAAAAAGAAAGCGCTAACTTGACATTTAATAAATAATATGTTATACTTGTTCATTCTTGTGGAAAATTTCATAACTATCTCAAAATAAATGCTTTATCCATATATATCACAATTTAATTGGATAGATATTCTGCTGATTATTTGTATTTTACGCATGTGCTTTATAGGCTCAAGAAGGGGTATTGGAATAGAGTTATTTAAAGCTGTAAACCTGTGTTTTTGTGCATTTGTTGCCTTGCATTTTTATTTCCCCCTTGGTGAATTTATACATATCAAAATTCCAGCCTTGCCTTTGGAAGCAGCAGCAATATTCAACTATGTAATCTTGCTAGTTATTATAACGATAATTTTTAAAATATTACGGGACGGGATTTTGATATTTTTTAAGGGTGAGGCAATAAGTCCTATCAGCAAATACCTTGGGTTAATATTTGGATTCATCAGAGGAGCATTTATCAGTGGTTTAATTATATTTGGATTATTAATCTCAACTATTCATTACTTTGAACTGAGTGCAAGAACTTCATTTTTTGGATCAAAAATAGTAAAATTTCCAATGAAGACATATGAAATTATCTTTCATGGAATTGTGGCCAAGGCCTTTCCTGATCAAAGCATTAATCAAGAAGCACTAAAAACTATTGAAGGCAATTTTAAAAGAGAGTAATTCAATATTTTTTAGTTTTTTATTAATAATATAAACTGGGGGAATTATGAAGCTTAAGGAAATTTATAAAATTGTTGTTGAAGAAGGCATAAAACAAGACCCGAGAGGAAAAGATATTGTATCTAAGGAATTAAAAGAGAAAAAAGAAATTTTTGAAAAATTATCCAAAGAAAAACAAAAAGAATTTGACAAGGAATCTCTTATAAATCCTTATGCTGATACACGCATACTTTATGGAGTCGGAAATGAAGAAATAAAAAGCGCTCTTGTGGGTATTGACATGGGTGTCGGAGAATTATTGCTGATTGATTGGCTCAATTTTAAAAATAAAAAGAAAAAAATAAATCTCTGTATATCTCACCATCCTGAAGGATATGCTTGGGCTGGTTTTTATGAAGTAATGGGTATGCAAGCAGAAATTTTATCTAAATTCGGTATTCCTATTAACGTCGGAGAAAGCCTGCTGCAAGAACGAATGGATGAAGTTTCTAGAAAGGTTCATGCGGCAAATCATAATAGAGCTGTAGATGCCGCTAAGTTGCTTGATATCCCAATGATGAGCATACATACAGCTGCTGATAATTTCGCTTCAAACTATATCCAGAATTTAATGGATAAAAAGAAACCGCAAAAAGTAAAGAATATCATTTCTATTCTAAAAGATATACCTGAATATAAAATAGCTGTTCAGGATAAAGCCGGGCCAAAAATAATCTTAGGCAACGGGGAACGTAAGGTTGGAAAAATTATTGTGGAGATGACTGGGGGCACAGAGGGACATAAAGATATTTTTGATAATTATGTCCGAGCTGGAATTGGGA
>JABMQK010000130.1 GCA_013203265.1 bacterium
AATGGTAGTAGATTTAGCGGTTTCAGGTATCATCTGGGATGAGGTAAACCCTCAAGCTATTATCAATAGCAAGATTCTTGCAGAAGGCGATTCCATAGGAGGTTTTTCTATTGAAAAGATAGAAAAACAGAAAGTAATTTTGTCTGATGGAAAAAAAAGAATAGAGTTAAACATTTGAAAATTTATAGATTTTAAAAATAAATAAAATTTGCACAGGTGCTTATTTTTTTGAAACCTGTGATTTTTTTGTATTTAATTAGGTGGTTAAGAAACTTGTTTAATTTTTCATAATAATGAGGGGTTAATAAAGTGAAAATAAGTCAGAAATTGATTTTGGGATTTGTAATAGTTGCCTTTTTATCTGGGGTTGTGGGGTATGTTGGTTTGATGACCTTTAGAAATGTTGGTGAAACTTTTGCAAAGCTAAAAGGTGATATTGTGCCTGGCGCAATTAAAATGACTGAAATGCAGGCGAGTGTTGATAGAGTGTATCTTTATCTTGAGGAGTATTTAACCGAGGGCGAAGCTGAATCTAAGAAAGAAATGGAAGCCGCTATACAAGAATTACTAAAAGGTGGAAAAGAGCATTATGAACACGAAATAAATATTGGTGATGAAGAAAGGATAGACGCTCAGCAATTTTTGAATGAAATAGTAACCTTGAATTCTCTTGCCACTCAAACTGTTAATGCAAGAGACCGGCAAGTAAGTGTTAAAGAGAAACTTGAATTAGTAATATATGTTTTAACTGAACAAATTAAAGAATACAAAGCAACCCATCTGCAAGAATTAGCAGCTTTGACTGAGATGCAAGAGCTAGCTGCGAAAATAGGTTATTTAACGACAGTATATGTTATGGGTGGGATAGAAGAGGAGAAGGAAGAAGTCGAAGAAGTAAAAAAAGAATTACGAGCGACCCAGCGAGAATTAGTGAAAGTTGGAGATGGACACCTAGAACGTGAAGTTAATGTTGGTGCCGAAGAGAAGAAGGCCGCTGAAAAATTAAATGCAAAAATAGCAGCGGTTAATTTCGCTAGCGATGAACTTATTACTTTAAAAGACCAAGAATTAACACAACGTGAAGAGTTTTACCCAGTATATGAGGTATTAATAAAGCATCTTGTAGGTCATAAGCAAGAGTGCATACAGGAGTTAGACGATGCAACAGCTGCTGTTTCTCAAGTACAGGCTACCGGTACTAAACTTATTATTATAATAAGCTTGATAATAATAGTTTTAGCGATAATTATAGGTTTTTTGATTTCCCGCGCTATTTCTGCACCTATCATAAAACTGAAGGAAGCAGCGGTTGAGATTGGTAAAGGTAACTTGGATACTGAAGTAGAAATTAAATCGAATGATGAAATTGGAGTTTTAGGTGATTCTTTTAATAAAATGGTTGCGGATTTAAAAGTAACGCGGGCCAAACTTGAATCATACAGTAAGGAATTAGAAAGACAGGTAAAAAAGAGGACTAAAGAATTAGAGCAAGCCAAGGTTGGTTTGGAAAAGACAGTTGGAGAAGGAACCAAGGAACTAAAGGCAAGACTCGAGGAACTAGAGCGATTCAGAAAGGCAACCATAGACCGTGAGTTCAGGATGAAAGAGCTACAAGAGGAAATAGAGAGGCTTAAGGCACAGAAGAAGACTTAGATACGGATATACACGGATAAAATAACGGATGTACACGGATGGGAAAGTTAGAACATGAAAACTTAACTTATAGAATAAGAGGAGCAATTTTTGAAGTATATAATATCTTAGGCCCAGGATTTAAAGAAATAGTCTATCATAATGCGTTACGTGAGGAGTTTAATGCGAGAAGTATTGAATATGACTGTAAGAAGAGGATTAAGATTACATTCAAAGATAAGCAAGTTGGTATCTATGAGCCTGATTTCATAGTTGAAGATAAAGTTATATCGAAATAAAGTCTGTAGATATTATGCCAAAAGTTTTTGAAAAGCAGTTATATAGTTATTTAAAAGCAACAAAATATAAAATTGGAATTTTAGTTAATTTTGGTGGAGATAAAATAGATATAAGAAGGCGTATTTATGGATGATACGGATATCTGTGCGTATCCGTACAAAATCCGTGTGAATCCGTGTTAAATAGAGAAGCTTAAAGCGAAGAAGAATAAATAATGAAATCATTAGCGAAGGGAAAAATTACTCTGGGATTGGTTATTTCTATTACATTAGGTGTTGTGATTGTAGTTGGTATGGTTTACGGGCCTTGGAGAAATGTTAAACTCGGTACAGGGTTTTTATTACTGATTTTTGGTGTCGGAGGTATTGGTTTATATAAAACTCTAAGGAAAAGAATTGAATTGTTCAGATTG
This sequence comes from bacterium, assembly GCA_013203265.1. Taxonomy (GTDB): domain Bacteria; phylum Omnitrophota; class Gorgyraeia; order Velamenicoccales; family JABMQK01; genus JABMQK01. The sequence goes on from JABMQK010000130.1 coordinate 2,345, forward strand.
GTAGAACAACAAAGAGACGAATTAGAAATAAAAGTCTCCAAAAGGACTAAAGAATTAGAAGAGGCTAAAAGAGATTTAGAGAAAAGAGTGGATGAGAGAACCAAGGAGTTACAGCAGAAGTATACGGAACTAAGTAGAAGCCAGACCGCTACCTTATATATGGTTGAAGACTTAAACAGGCAGTCTAAGGAGATAAAGGATGCTCAAGATGCACTTATTCGTTCGGAGAAACTGGCTGCCATAGGCCAATTAGCTTCAAGCGTAGCGCATGAACTCAGGAACCCGTTAGGTGTAATGAAAAATGCTCTGTATTATTTTAATATGGTCGGATTTGGTAAAGATAACGCAGATATTAAGGAGAATTTGGACATAATGTCCAAAGAAATAGAGAATTCAGATAAAATAATAACTGACCTTTTGGACTTTTCCCGTATAAAGAAACCAGCCCTTCGGCTAGAAAATATCAATTCGATTGTTAAAGAGGTATTGAATAGGATAGAAAGAAGATCCGATATAGAGATAATTACAGAATTAGAAGATACTTTACCGGATATAAAGGTAGATGCCCTACATATTCAGCAGGTGTTTTATAATGTAGCCCAAAATGCCATACAATCTATGGATAAAGGGGGAAGGCTTAAAATTGAAACTAACTTCGGAGATAATTTTATAGAGATTTCTTTTGCTGATACTGGAAGCGGAATTTCTAAGGAGAACCTTGAGAAGATATTTAATCCGCTTTTTTCTACTAAGGCAAAAGGCACAGGATTAGGCCTTTCAGTATGTGCGTCACTGATTGAAGGACATGGTGGTACTATTGATGTCCAGAGCAAAGTGGGAAGAGGGACGGTATTTACGGTGAAGCTACTTGTAAAACACTGATGAGAGCGGAGGATAATTATGGCTAAAAAAATTTTGATTGTAGATGATCAACAAAATGTGCGCACAACCTTATCTAAGATATTAGTGAAGAAAGGCTATGACGTTGTAGAAGCCGCTAGTGGAAAAGAGGCTTTAGAAAAGGTACATACAGAGAGACCGGATCTGGTTCTATTGGATACTAGAATGCCAGGAGGCATGGAAGGCTATGAAGTGTGTCGGCAGATTAAGGAAGTAAAAGGGACGGATATCAAAGTTATTATCTACACTGGTTATGTCGATGCGGTTGATG
>JABMQK010000131.1 GCA_013203265.1 bacterium
CCATATGTGCGCAGTTCCTATCTTGCATCAGAATATCTGGATAAAAAGAAAAATAGAGAGATTGGAGTAGCCAGATATAGTTGATAAATAGGTCTTCTTAAGAGAGGGCGATACTATTGGTTGTTTGTTGGGTAAAAGCAGGCATTTGTGACAAAGAGGTTATTATTAAGACTACAAAGGTTTCCCAAATAAAAGCAGAGATTACTTTTGAAACACAGTGTAAATACGTGAGGAATTTATCTAAGAAGTTAAAAGAAATTAATATTGGTGAGGAGATGTCTAAGCCAATGAATGAAACTACGGTTTATAGTCTATCCGCAAAGTATCTTTGCCGAAATAGCTGTGTTGTCCCAGCAGCAATTTTTAAGACAATTGAGGTCGCTGGTAATATTTTTCGACCAGCGCCTTCGACTGTTGAGTTTATAAAAGAGATATAAAAGGCATGTAACTTATTTAGTAAACCCCGTTAGAGAATTTTGTTCTCTAACGGGGTAAAGAAAGGAAATAAAATGATAGAGAAAAAAGTTGACATATTGATAATAGGTGGAGGGCCAGCAGGAATTGTAAGCGCGGTTACAGCGCGCAGATATTATCCTGATAAGAAGATTTTGGTAATTAAAAGCGTAGAAAAAGGAGCTATCCCTTGCGGCATTCCTTATATGTTTGCTAGCTTAAAGAACGCCGATGAAAATGTGCTTGGTAATGCGCCATTAGAAAAGAATAATATTGATGTAATTGTGGATGAAGCGGTAAAAATAAATCGCGATAAAAAATTTATTTCTACAAAGAATAATAATAAATATCACTATGAGAAGTTAATTTTAGCTATTGGCTCTATACCTATATCGCCTCCAATTCCAGGAATTGACAAAAAAGGTATTTATCCCATACATAAAGATATGGAATATCTTAAAAGGTTGATAGAAGAGATCAAAAGGATCAAAAATGTTTTAGTATTAGGAGGAGGATTTATTGGCGTAGAATTTGCTGATGAACTTTCTAATATCAAGGGGCTTAATATTTATTTAGCGGAGATATTACCTAATCTGTTAGCCAATTCATTTGACCCTGAATTTTTTCATTTAGTCGAAGAGAAATTGAGATCTAAAGGTGTACGCCTTTTGACTAGTACACGTGTTGAAGAGTTTATAGGTAAGAAGAAGATTGAAAAAATAAGGCTTTCAAATGGAGATGAGCTTGATATAGATTGCGTGATCTTAGGTATTGGGGCAACTCCTAATACAAAATTAGCCCAGGATGCAGGTTTAGATCTAGGAAAAGGCAGGGGTATTTGGGTAGATGAATATATGAGAACGATTGATTCAGATATCTTTGCAATAGGAGACTGTGCTGGTAAAAGAGACTTTTATACTCGCAAGGATGTTCCGGTAATGCTTGCCTCAACTGCTACAGCAGAAGCAAGAATTGCGGGAGCAAATCTTTATCAATTAAAGGTGGTGCGCGAGAATAAGGGCACAATTGCAATATTCTCAACCTATGTCGATGGTTTAGTATTGGGCTCAGCCGGCCTTACAGAAAAGAGCGCGAGATATGAAGGTTTTGAGATTATAGCAGGTAGTATAGATGGAGTTGATAAACATCCTTTCACTATGCCTAATGTCAGCAAGATTAAGGTTAAGCTGATCTTTTCAAAGCAATCAGGAATTATCTTGGGTGGACAAGTTGCTGGCGGATTTTCCTGTGGCGAGGTGATAAATATTATCGGTGTAGCTATACAAAAGAGGATTTCTTTAACGGAATTAGAAACTTTACAGATGGCCACACACCCTTACCTAACTTCAGCTCCAACGATGTATCCTTTGGTTCTAGCTGCCCAGGATGCAGCAGACAAGATATAAAGAAAATTAAAATGCGATATAAGAAGATTTCTAAGACTGATACGAAAATCTCAGTAATTTCCATAGGTACTTGGGTTATGGGAGGAAAAAACTGGGGGGAAGTAGATGATCAAGAATCTATTTTTACTATAAGAACAGCAGCTGATTTCGGAATTAATTTTATTGATACCGCTCCTATTTAATGTAGATTTCAATAAAGAGGCCAGAGATTTAAAACAGAAGGTTAAGGAATTTGAAGAAGATAAGAAAGAAAAGTTCAATGAGATGATGGCCTTAAAGGCCCATATGGATAAATATGGACAGCAAATACAGGGACATCTTAAAACTATTGAGAACTTTAAAATAAAAGAAGAAAAAAGCGAATTTATTTCTAAGGATATCTACAATAAATTAAAGGAAGATTATGATAAGTTGTTGAAAGAATATACTGATGAATATGCTAAGTTGGAGAAAGAATTAGATTTCAAGGAGAAGCATGTTAAACAATTATTACTGGAGCAGGCAGATAAAAGACAAGAGCAGGTGTTTAAAGAAAAACCTCAATATAATTGATACACCTGGTCATGTTGATTTTACCGTCGAAGTAGAAAGAAGCCTGCGCGTCCTAGATGGAGCGGTAGTTGTTTTTTGTGCTGTAGCAGGCGTTCAGGCTCAATCAGAGAC
>JABMQK010000132.1 GCA_013203265.1 bacterium
ATCCTTTACATTAAATAGTGTTTTGAAAGTAAGGGGCCTTTTTAGTTCTTGAATAAAATCTACGGTAAAATTGTCCTTAAATAAACTAAGCAGTGTTGAGATCGGGTATATGGCCCCCTTTATCAATTGAGGATTAACAATTGTTGCAGACAAAGAGGTGAGAAAAATAAGCCATAGCCTTTTATTTTTTTCTGTTAAGGCAAAGATAAAGATTAGGATTGGCCCCAGAAAGAAAAAGCCATGAAAATTAGTCCAAATAATTTGCAAAAAAGGAAGTAACCAAAGAAACCTTCTTTTTTCTTTTAAGATAAAAATAAATATAACAAGAAATAGAACGCTGAACATATCAGGACGAATTGTGAATCTGTAGCTTGAATTAAGCAAAAGGATAAAGAGTATCGTAGAGACAAAAAGAAAGTTTCTGTTACGAATCCCCATAGCGGATATGATTAAAAATATTGCTATGAATACAATGCTCTGCATAGCGATTAATCCATCGAATCCCAGGCGGTTATAGATACCAAAGGATAACAATTGAAACAGCCACTCATGATTTATCCAGGGCGCGTTTGGTTTAGAGAAGGAAAAGGGATCCGTTAATGGAACTTCTCTATTGAGCATGATTTGTTCGCCAGTCTTTAAATGCAGCCATATATCTAAATCCCTAACTTCTTTATTTAGATGAATCATTAAGACAAAAAAGAATATTATTATAAGTAGCGCGCTGATTGTATAGTTGGCTTTTCTTAGTAAAGGATTTATTTTATTTAGGGTTGTGGCATGAAACATAGTGTCCTTTTTCTATCTCGATCTCTTGCGGGGCCAATTGTTGGCAGATATTAGTCCTTAATTTGCAATTACAATAGAATCTGCAGCCTTTATGATCTTTCTCCGCTTGTACTTTTTTAAATTCGTAGCTTTCAGAGCCTAACAATATTCTTGTATATGGATGCAGTGGATTTTTAAATATTTTGTCTTTTAAGCCCCTCTCCACTTGCCCACCTTCATATAATATCAAAACTTCATCGGCAATAAAAGAAATTACTTCAATATTATGCGAGATAAAAATATAGCTTAGCCCTAATTCTTCTTTTAGCCTTAGAAATAGATTCAAAATTTTTGCTTGCACTGAGAGGTCTAAAGATGCTGTGGGTTCATCGCATACTAAAACCTTTGGTTCCATTGATATGGCCCTTGCGATCGCGATCCTCTGTCTTTGCCCTCCACTAAATTCATCAGGATAGCGCTCTAGGCATTCATAGTTAAGATTAACCTTATCAAGAAGTGCCTTTAATTTCGATTCTAAATTTCTGCTATTGGCCAGATGATGGATTAGAAAAGGTTCTTTTAAAATACTTTTTATTGTCATTCTGGGATTTAGAGAACTGAACGGATTTTGGAAGATCATTTGGACTGAACGCCGAACATCACTAATATCAAATATAACTTCACCATTTGTGGGTTCGATTAGCTTTGTAATTAATTTTGCTAATGTTGTTTTTCCAGAGCCAGTTTCACCTAAGACGCCTAGAATGCTTCCTTCTTTAAGTTCGAAATTTATATTTTCCAATGCCATAACAACAGTTTTTTTATTACTGAAAAAACTTTTTTCAATTATGTATTGTTTCGATAGGTTTTTTGTTATAAGTAACATTTCACAAAATGGCTTTGAGATATTTCTTTAAATTGTGGTTCCGCTTTCAGGCACTTTTCCATTGCATGAGGGCAGCGAGGATTGAACTTGCAACCAGCAGGTAATTTCGATAGGTCTAGAACATTGCCTTTTATGGTATTGAGAAATTTGCCAGCGTTTCTTTTTTTAGGCATACAATCAAGTAGCGCCTTTGTGTAAGGATGTCTTGGATTATGTAACACCGCTCCCTTATCCCCCTTTTCTATAATTCTGCCACCATATATTATTGCAATAGAATCTGTAAAATTCTCAATAATTGAAATATTGTGAGTTATTAAAATAATAGAAATATTTAATTTTCTGTTTAGATCCTTTAATAACTCGAGTATTTTAATTTCCGTTATCCTATCTAATGAACTTGTCGGTTCATCAGCGATAAGTAGCTTTGGTTTTGATGCTATAGCCATTGCTATCATAGCCCTTTGATTCATCCCCCCACTTAATTGGTGTGGATAGAAAGAATAATAAGTTTGTGCGGGTTTCAAATTCACCAACTCCAAGATTTCCCAGGCCGCCTTTTTTGATTCTTTTCGGGATAATTTTTTATGTACTTCAAATACTTCTCTAATTTGCTCACCAATACTAAAGAGTGGATTCAATGACGCGGTGGCGTCCTGGAATATGTAACTAATTTGGGAACCCCTGATATTCATTAATTGCTTTTCATCATTAATTTCAATTTTCTTTCCTTCTAGAAAGATTTGCCCAGATACAATTTTTGCATTTTTGGGAATAAGGTTAGTTAAGGAGAGCATAGACATTGTCTTGCCGCAGCCACTTTCTCCTATCATACTTAGGATTTCTCCTTCTTTTAATTCTAAATCCAAATCACATACGGCATTTATTACAGAATCTTTATAAAAAATTTTTGTATTTAGTTTATTTATTTCTAGAAGATAGTTTGTGCTCATCTTAAATATCTCTTTAATCCCTCTCCAACTAAATTATAAGATAAAATGGTTATAAAAATAGCTAAACCAGGAAAGGCGCTGAGCCACCAGGCTATACCCAGGCTAGATTTGGCTTCATATAAAATATTGCCCCAACTGGGAGTTGGTGGCTGTATTCCAATGCCCAAAAAGCTCAATCCAGATTCAATGAGGATTGCGGCTGCAATACCAAGGATAGCGCTTACAATTACAGGCCCGATTGCGTTAGGTAATAGATGAAATAGAATTATTCTAAAATTTGATGCCCCCAATACTTTTTCTGCTAATATAAAATCTCTTTGTTTTAATGAGAGTATCTCTGCTCTTACCAATCTGGACTGTCCCATCC
>JABMQK010000133.1 GCA_013203265.1 bacterium
CTTAAATTTATTACTTTTTTCTTCAATATTAAGGCAAAGGCTATTTCCGAAAGCGTTCCGTATTTTCCTGGCAGAGCAATAATAATATCAGCTATCCTGACTACCAATGTATTTCGGGCTAATCCCAAGCCCGTAGGAATAGCGATATCTACATACGCGTTTGCATCTTTCTTGTTTTCGCCTGGCAAAATGCCAATTGTGATCCCTCCGGCCTCTTTTGTGCCTTTTGAAACCGCCTTCATCACTCCACTTAGGCCACCACAAACGAGTATTGCCCCCACTTTAGCTATTTTTTTGCCTATTTTATAGGCTATACACTCCATTTTAGCATTGCATTGATGTCCGCCAATTACTGCTATTAGGAGTTTCTGTTTTTTCATTGCGCACCTCCCCATACTTATGTGGGGTTCCTATCCTCTATCATGCGCCTGGCAGGAATCGAACCTGCACAACCAGCTCCGGAGGCTAGTGCTCTATCCGTTGAGCTACAGGCGCATAGAATACTTTAAAAAAAGTCTAATTGTGCCTGAGCGTCTTTTTTTGTTTCCTCCTCTGAAAAAATATTAACCTTACCATACTCTCCATCAAAGCCAGGCCGAATGTTAACCTTGCCTTGCCTTACTCGCAATATCCCTTCTGCTATGCGTACTGAAACATTTGCCCTTAGATCTTGTTCTTTTGCATTTAATAAAACTTCAAATTCGTTACCAAATTTAGAAATTATACTGTGGTATTCTCTTGTCACTGCTTGAGAGCTTTTACCGAATCCTTTTGCCTCCGCAATAATCTCATCTAAAGGTATAAGATTCTTAAATGGTATGGCGTTCTCAGGAATGTTCCCTTCTGGCCTATCAGCCAACTGTTCCACCCTATTCATTACACCTATGGTCAATGACCTGCCGCATTTAGGGCAACGGTTTTTGCTCTCTTTAGATTGTTTCGGTGAAAAACACACAGCACAGGCTCTATGGCCATCAAAATGATACTTGCCTTCCTGTGGGAAAAATTCAATCGTATAGAGAAATTTAGTCTTATCTTTTGTTCTTAAAACATCCCTTATCTTAAAATAATCTAATTCGCAATCAAAGACATTCGCCTCTCTGCCAACCTTTGAAGGTGAATGGCTATCAGAGTTCGAGATTAGACTAAATCTATCCAGTTTGGAAAGCTGCCAATTCATAGCTGGATCTGATGAAAGTCCCGTCTCCAAGGCAAATATTTTGGGAGTTTGTTTTTCAAAGCAATCCTCAATTCTATCAAAACCAGACATTGAGCCAAATAAACCAAACCAGGGAGTCCAAATATGGCCTGGAACAAACATGCAATTCTCGTCTATGCCGAATACAATACGCGCCAACTCTTCAGCATCTACTCCTAAAATGGGCCGTCCATCGCTGGCTAAATTTCCCCGCCGAGATAAAACATTATTAATTTTATCTACAACCTCAAAAGAAGGCGCAAATATTAAATTGTGAATTCTATAAGTCTTTCCTTTTTTTGAATAGATACTGCTTATTTCAGAGGTCAAAATAAAATTTACATTTTTATATATATATAATCCGTTGCCTTTGGATTCGAGTTTTGACTTTAACTCTTCCAACCATAAGTGGTGTGTAAAATCTCCTGTGCCGATGAGGTTGATGCCTTTTATCTTCGACCACTCTACTAAATGCTCTACATCCATATCTTTAGATGTTGCTCGACTATATTTAGAGTGTATATGAAAATCAGCGATAAATTTCATATGTTTGTCCTTTAAATTATTAACTTGATTCTCTTGCGTTCCCGATTCAACTTTATCCTTTGAATACAATCTTTCCTTTCAAAATTGTATAATCAACGCGGCCTTTAAGTTTTTTACCGATAAAAACTGAATTTTTTGATTTAGAAATAAAATCTTGCCTTTTAAGAGTCCATTCTTTATCCGGGTCGACTATGATTATATCTGCCGCAGACCCTTCTTTTAACGTGCCTTTATCGAGGCCTAAGATTCTCGACGGGTTATAGGTTAATTTTTTAGCTAAGCCTGGCCAGTTTAACAATCCGGAGCTGATTAATTCCGTAATACTCACAGCTAATTCTGTTTCCAGTCCAATAGTTCCAAATTCTGCGTGGTCAAATTCTATATCTTTTTCGCTATCGGTATGAGGTGCATGGTCTGAAGCTATAACATCAATAACGCCGCTCTTTAAACCCTCTCTTATGGCCACTACATCATCTTTATTTCGTAAAGGTGGATTGATCTTCATTTTTGTATCGTATCCTAATAGCGCTGTTTCATCCAAAGAAAAATAATGCGGTGCTGTTTCAGCGCTAACACGAATACCTTTTTTCTTTGCGCGGGCAATTATATCCACCGACTCCTTGCAGCTTACATGAGCTATATGAATAGAGGCGCCTGCTTTTTCTGCTATCTTAATATCTCTTTCTACTCTTTTGTATTCTGATTCATTAGAAATTCCCCTTAGGCCTAAGATGGTCGAGGTAAAACCTAAATTAACTACGCCGTTATGAGACAATGCTTTATCTTCACAGTGACAGATAGTTAAAACCTTATTCTCTTTAGCTTCTGTCAATGCTTTTAAAAGAAGCTCCTCCTCATCCACAGAAGAACCATCATCTGTAATGGCGAGGATTCCTTCTTTTTTAAGATCGCTTATGCTGGTTAATTCTCTGCCCAAACGTCCTACGGTTATTGCGCCTGAGATAAAAACGTTTGCTTGTGCGCTCTTTTTAATAATTGCCTTTAGTAATTTAATATTCCCGACGGTATCAATAGCAGGTTGAGTATTCGGCATAGCCAATATTGAAGTAACCCCACCTTTTAAACCTGCTTTTGTTGCGCTTCTCACAGTCTCTTTATCTTCTCTACCGGGCTCCCTTAGATGCACATGCATATCTACAATGCCGGGCATTACAATTTTTCCTCGAGCGTCAATCACTTGATCCGCTTTTTCCTTGATATTCTTAGCCAGCTTGAATATCTTGCCGTCATCCAACAATACGTCCTGCTCTTTATCTGTATCGTTTACAGGATCAACTACGCGTCCGTTTTTAATTAGAATCATCTCGACTTCTCTCTACCTTGAGCCACTAAGAACAACACCGCCATTCTTACCGCAATGCCGTTAGTAACCTGTTCTAATATCACCGAGTTTGCTCCGTCGGCAACCTCGCTAGACATCTCTATGCCTCTATTAAGGGGGCCTGGATGCATTACAATAATATCTCTCTTTGCCTTCCCTAAACGTTCCTTTGTAATACCGAAATTTCTAAAGTACTCCATCTGCTTAGGAAAGGCGCCTAACTCATCGCGCTCAAACTGCATGCGAAGTACATTCACCGCATCGGCATTCTCTAAGGCCTCCTCGATATTATGACTGATGCGCACTCCCATTTGTTCTATTGCGGCGGGTATGAGCACTGGCGGAGCACAGACAACTACATTTGCCCCTAATTTTGTAAGCCCCCAGATATTAGAACGTGCCACCCGCGAATGTGCAATGTCTCCCACAATAACCACATTCAAACCTGAAATTTTACCCATTTTTTCCTTTAGAGTAAAAATATCTAAAAGTGCCTGGGTAGGATGTTCATGCCAACCATCACCTGCATTAACTACGCTGATATCCAAGTGGCGAGCGAGCATAAGCGCTGCCCCCGAACAATTATGCCTTACTACAATAATATCTGCTTTTAGCGCCTGTATGTTTCTTCCTGTATCGGCGAGGGTCTCTCCTTTTTTAACGCTTGAAGTCTCAACGGCAACATTGATAACATCCGCTGATAATCTCTTTGCGGCTACTTCAAAAGATACTCTTGTGCGCGTAGAAGGTTCATAGAATAAATTTACCACCATCTTTCCGCGGAGAGCAGGAACCTTTTTTATCTGACGGGTAGAGATCTCTTTAAAGGAATAAGCGGTATCTAAAATTAACTCTATCTCTTCTCTGCTTAAATCCCCTAAGCCTAAAAGGTCTTTCCTTATCCATTTAGGTTTATTTGTAGCCATATCTGTTATTGCTCCTGTTCCATAATTACAACTTCATCCACCCCGTCACTCTCCTCCAGCCTTACCTCAACGACTTGTCTCTGTGACGTAGGAATATTTTTACCGACATATTCTGCCCGAATAGGCAATTCACGGAAACCCCTATCAATCAATACAGCCAACTGAATAAATTGCGGACGCCCAAAGTCGAGCAGTTCCGTCAATGCTGCCCGTACAGTCCTGCCGGTATAAAGCACGTCATCTACAAGAATTACCTTTTTATTGGCGATATCAAACATCAAATCTGTTTTGTGCACCACGGGCTGTTCTGCTATAACGCTTAAATCATCTCTGTATAAAGTAATATCTATAGTGCCGACGGGTGGCTGTGGGCCGTCAATTTCGGAGATAATTTTGGCTAATCTCTTGGCCAGATGTGCGCCCCTATTCATAATACCAATTATCACAATCTCTTCAGGGCCTTTATTCTTTTCCAGAATTTCATGGGCAAGGCGCGTGAGTGTTTTTTGAATGGCTGTTTTATCTAGTATCTTGGATTTTTCCTTCATAAGTGAAGACATAAGTTATGGAGTGATAGCGCCCGCCACAAAGCGTTAGCGGGTCCGCCAATTTTTTTGGCGGAAACATAAGTTGTATGGTTAAATTCATGCATACATTTTACATCTCTTCGTTCTGTAAAATGTGCCTTCATTTAAAAAAAATCCCGCTTGTGTACAAGCGGGTTCTCCTATCTTTACATAATATAATTTTCATCTCTTGTGTCCCTTGCTAGTTTCACTGAACTAGCTTAAAGGCTTAACTGTAAAAATATAACATCAAATGACTATTTTGTCAAGCAGAAAAATTATCCCTAATTGGCCATTTTGATAGAAAAAGTTTTCCTTTAAACTATATCTTTTCCTGTGGTGGCAACAGTGAGGGCTGCATATTTTACCCCTTTTGTTGCCTTGATTTTATTGGTAAGCAATTGAATTCTTTTGGGGCTACCTTTTACGGCGACTATCTCCAGGCAATTATTGTGGTCTAAGTGAATGTGCTGGCTGGAGACAATCAGCTCGTGGAAGTCGTGCTGGATATTGGTCAGTCTATTTACCAGCTCTCTCTTGTGATGATCATAGACAATAGTAATCGCTGCGGCAACCTCTTTGCCTTCCAACCACTCCTTCCTAACTAAATCTTCTCTGATTAAATCCCTAAAAGCCTCTGAGCGGTTCTGATAACCCTTTTGCTTGATGTGCTTATCAAACTTAACCAAAAGATCCTTTTCGATAGAAACACCAAATCGAATTAACTCTGACATAAAATACTCCTATCCATTAATAAAATTTCTAATTATTGAAAATAAGGACAAACTCTCCCCTTACCTTATTGCTTTTATAATATTCGATAAAAGAGCTAACTTTATCCTTTTTAATTTCTTCAAATTTTTTTGTTACTTCTCTAACGACAGTCAACTCTATCTCTCCGAAAATTTCTTTTATTTGGTCTAGTAATTTCAAAAATCTATGTGGAGATTCATACAAAGCAATCGTCTTTTTCTGTTTAGATAATTCTAATAGCTTCTTCTTGCGCGGTCCTGGCTTCACAGGTAAAAATCCCTCAAAAATAAATCTATTCGCAGGCACACCGGCCACGCTCAAAGCTGTTGTTAAAGCACAGGGTCCGGGAATGGGAGATACTTTTATATTATTTTCCAGTGCGAGCTTTACAATATGGAATCCTGGATCGCTTATTCCCGGAGTGCCACTATCTGAAACTAAAGCTATTATTTTTCCTTCTTTAAGCAACCTGATAAGATAATCTCCCTTTGATAACTTATTGTATTCGTAATAACTAGTTAGGGGTTTTTTAATTTGATAACGGACCAGGAGTTTCTTTGTCTGACGGGTATCTTCGCAGGCTATCAGGTCAACACTTCGCAATACTTCTAGCGCCCGCAGAGTAATATCTTCTAAATTGCCAATTGGAGTGGCTACTATATATAACATCTTATTAATTAACGCAGAAACCCAATTCAGCACGCGGGTGCTGAATTGGAGTATAATTACATAACTCTTTTATCTATATATAGTTAAGTACTACAAATTAGTTACCATTTTATACATGACCAGCCTGGTTCTAATGACCGGCTTTACTTGAAAATATCTATTCAACGGTTACTGACTTGGCTAAATTTCTGGGCTGGTCGATATCGCAGCCTCTTTTTGCTGCCACATAATATGCGAATAATTGTAAAGGAAGTGCAACTAGAATTGGAGAAAATAATTCCTCAATTTTAGGAATAAAAATTACTTCTTGGGAATATCTCTTTATTTCTTCGTTTCCCTGTGTAGCGATAATAACAATTTTTCCTTTGCGAGCTTCTATCTCTTGAATATTGGAAATCATCTTCTCATAAATTGTAGATTCTGTGGCAATGCAAACAACAGCGCGATACTCATCGATTAAAGCGATAGGTCCGTGTTTCATCTCTCCGGCTGCATAGCCTTCTGCCGGGATATAGGATATCTCTTTTAACTTTAATGCCCCTTCTAATGCCGAAGGATAATTTACATTTCGGCCCAAAAATAGAAAACTACCAAAATTATGGTGGCGGCCCGCGATACTGGCGATTTTTCGTATACAGTGCTTTAGAATAAACCTGCTGTGATTATGGATATTGAGGAGTATTTTATTATATTTATTTATAGCCTGTTTAGATAATGTCTTTTTAATCTTGGCAAGATTTAAACTGAATAAATATAGTATCATCAATTGTGCTGTATAGGCCTTAGTCGAAGCAACCCCTATTTCTGGCCCGGCAAGAGTATATAATACATAATCCGACTCCCGTGTAAGCGAAGAGCCAACTACGTTACATATAGAAA
>JABMQK010000134.1 GCA_013203265.1 bacterium
GGGTTCAAGGGGTCGTCGGTTCACCTGTCCTGACACTAAAAATTAAGGACAGGTCAGGAAGTCCGACCGCCCCGACTAAAGTGTAATAATAGCGCACTTGCCTGCCCTGGCGGTATAATATGGTCAGGCCAGGGAATGGGGTTTTCCGCCAAGCCAATAAGAAACACGGGCGGGATCCCGCCACCAAGCATTAATACTATGATGGCGGGACAAGGTGTCGTCATTTAAGAAGGAGGTAGATATGTCACCTTATAGTGGTTCTGAAAGAAGAATACATCTTCGGATTGATAGAAATTTTGTAGTTAGCTATAGAATTTACGGTGAACCAAACGATATAGATGTTTCTCAAACTAAAAATTTTAGCGAGGGAGGTATGTTGCTTACAACAAATCGTTCCTTTGATAGCGGTACTATTTTAGCTATTGAAATTAGATTGCCTTTAATTTCTCAACCCATTAGATTATTGGGTAAAATTTTAGAGACAAAGGAGATAGCCCACAATTTGATTTATGAAGCTAGATTGGTTTTTACTTATATGGATGACCAATCAAGAAATTTTATTAAGAATACAGTTAATTATTTTTCAAAGAAGGATTAATGATGAAAAAGATAAATATAGGATTAATTGGTCTTGGGGTAATAGGCAGGGGAGTTCTAAGAATACTTTCTCAGAAAAGGAAATTCTTTAAGAAGAGATATAATGTTGATTTTAATATAGCTAAAGTTTGTGATAAAAATCCTAAGTTAAGAAAAAAACTCAATCTGAGCCCAAAAATATTTACTACCAAATTTCAAGAAGTTATTAATAATGACAATATTAATGTTGTGATTGAGCTTATTGGCGGGATAAATCCTGCCAGGGATATTGTTTTGCGTTCCTTAAACTCAGGAAAGAGTGTGATTACGGCAAACAAGGCATTATTAGCGCAAGATTTGTTATCGATTCTTAAGGTGGCTAGTAGGAATAAGAGTCGGATTCGTTTTGAAGCATCTGTATGCGGAGGAATACCGATTATCAAATCCTTAAGAGAAGGATTGAGTGCCGATCGTATAGATAGCCTAATAGGAATTATAAATGGCACGAGCAATTATATTCTTTCTAAAATGACTGGCGAAGGATGCTCTTTCTTTGAAGCACTACTTGAAGCCAAGAAGAGAGGTTTTGCAGAACGCAATCCTTCTTTAGATATAAAAGGTTTCGACTCTGCTCATAAACTATCCATATTAGCTTTTTTAGCATTTGGTAAGCATGTTTTACAAAAAGATATCTTTGTTAAAGGGATAGATGAAATTTCCCCCTTAGATATAAAGTATGCCAGGGAACTAGGCCTGGTTATTAAATTATTAGCTATCGCAAAGAAATCAAATAAGAATGTTTTGGAGGTTAGGGTTCATCCTACTTTGATATCCGAGGATCATCTCCTTGCGAGCGTAGGCGGAGTTTTTAATGCGGTCTATGTAAAAGGGGAGTTAGTAGATGATTTATTGTTTTTTGGTAAAGGTGCAGGGCAATTACCTACTGTCTCTGCAATTTTAAGCGATTTAATTGATTTGTCTTATGAGAAAAAGTCTATCGATTTATTTCAAAAAGGATTAATTAAGAAGATAAAGAAAATTGATGATATTCGTTCAAAGTATTATATTCGTTTTATGGTTATTGATAAACCTGGTGTTTTAGCAAAGATTTCAGGAATATTAGCCAGGCGTAAAATTAGTATCGCTTCAGTTACTCAGAAAGAGAGACAGAGAGCGAAGATAGTGCCAGTTGTTATGCTGACTCATGATGTTAGAGGAAGAGATATTAGAGTCGCCTTGGAAGAGATTGATAGATTGGCGATAATAAAGAAGAAAACCGTAGTAATCCATCGAGAGGAGCTTTAGACAGATGTATTGGAAAGGTGTAATTGATAAATATAAGAGTTTTTTACCGGTGACTAACAAGACACCAGTAGTATCTTTAAATGAAGGAAATACTCCTTTGGTGTTTAGCAAATTTTTGAGTAAGATTACCAAGTTAGATGTCTACTTAAAATATGAAGGAGCTAATCCCACAGGTTCGTTTAAGGATAGAGGCATGACTATGGCAATTTCCAAAGCAAAGGAAGAAGGTTCCCAGATTGTTATGTGCGCCTCTACTGGTAATACCTCCGCCTCTGCCGCAGCATATGCTGCAAGGGCTGGAATGAAGTGTGTAGTTTTGATCCCTGAAGGCGCAATCGCATTAGGAAAATTATCGCAGGCATTAATTCACGGCGCACAGGTAATAGCCGTAAAAGGGAATTTTGATGATGCCTTGAGCATAGTAAAGGAGATTACCAATAGTTATAAAATTACACTGGTCAATTCCTTAAATCCTTATAGGCTTGAGGGTCAAAAAACAGGTGCATTCGAGATTTGCGATGCTTTAGGTCAGGCCCCATTTTATCAGGCAATTCCTGTAGGCAACGCAGGAAATATTACTGCTTATTGGATGGGTTATAAAGAGTATTATCGTAATAAATTTATCAGCAGGTTGCCGGTAATGCTTGGTTTTCAAGCGGCGAGGTCTGCACCGATTGTTAAAGGTTACCCCATAAAAAAACCCCAGACCATTGCTACCGCTATTAGAATTGGAAATCCTGTCAGTTGGGCCAGAGCAGAACAGGCACGTGATGAATCTAAGGGGCTTATTGATATGGTAACTGATAGAGAAATCATCGACGCGTATAAACTATTGGCAAATAAAGAAGGTTTGTTTGTTGAACCGGCTTCAGCAGCTTCTGTTGCTGGTGTGATTAAGTTAACCCAGAAAGGGTATTTTAAGTCAAAGACAGGAAAGATTGTTTGCATACTTACTGGCCACGGACTTAAAGATCCGGATCGCGCGATAAAATCTATTAAAAAACCAAAGGTAGTCAAAGCAGATACAAAAGCTATTTTAAAAGAAATCGGCCATTGAGCATAATTTGATGAGTTTGAAAAATAAGAAGGTACTTATTACCGCAGGTCCTACATGGGTACCGATAGATAAAGTAAGAGTAATTTCTAACATAGCTAGCGCAAAGACAGGAATACTTTTAGCAGAGTTAGCAAGAGAACTTAGGGCGGATGTAACTTTAATTCTTGGTCCGGTCGGAGAAGACTATTTAGGTAGCTCAATAAAAGTTAAGCGTTTTTATTATTTTGATGAACTACATAGTCTGGTAAAGAAAGAGTTAAGAGAGAATAAATACGATATAGTTATTCATTCAGCTGCCGTCTCAGACTTTAAAACAAAAAAAGTATTTTCTGAAAAGATAAAATCTGATTCAAAAAATCTTACTCTTGATTTAGAATCGACAATTAAGATTGTCGATAAGATAAAGAAATATTCACCAAGAGTTTTTCTTGTAATATTTAAACTGGAGTTCAAACTCTCTAAAAGTAAGATGATTGAATCAGCAAGAAGAACGATGAGAGAATCAGGAGCAGATTTAGCTGTTGTAAATACATTTTCTAACAGGTATCCTTACAAGGCACTGATTATTGACAGAGATAAGATATTCTATGAGACTAATTCCAAAGAAGATTTAACAAAGAGATTGCTGCGATTAGTTTCTCTTAAGATCAATTAGGACTATTTAATTATGAAATATGCAATTCTTGTTCCAGACGGAATGGCTGATTATCCTAATCCTTTATTAGGTGATAAGACTCCTTTGGAAGCAGCCGAAACCCCCAATATGGACGCTGTGGTTATCCAGGGTGTTTTAGGACAGGTCGATACTATACCTTTGGGAATGACACCTGCTTCAGATGTAGCTAATATGTCAATTTTAGGTTATGACCCCAGGAAGTATTATTCAGGCAGAGGCCCTTTAGAGGCTGCAAATTTGGGTGTGGAATTAAAGGACAATGATATCGCTTTTAGATGTAATTTAGTAAGTTACGGCGACGATAAGATGATAGATTACAGTGCCGGGCATATTTCCAGTAAAGAAGCTGAAGTCTTAATTAATTTTTTAGATAGCAAATTAAAGAATGAGGAATATAAATTTTATTCAGGGGTAAGCTATCGTCATATTCTTGTTATTGACGATAAAGGGCGTGATTTAGATAAAATAAAATGTGTCCCGCCGCATGATATCACAAACCAAAAGATTTCCAAGAATCTACCCCAAGGGAAGAATTCTGAGATTTTAATTGATTTGATGAATAGATCAAAGGAGATATTGTCCGGGCACGAGATTAATAGAGTCAGAGTTGACCTAGGAGAAAATCCTGCAAATATGATATGGTTATGGGGTCAAGGAAGAAGGTCAGAGATGCCCACTTATTTCGAACGATTTCATAAAACAGGCGCGGTGATTTCTGCTGTGGATTTAATAAAGGGGTTAGGTAGAATTTTGGGA
>JABMQK010000135.1 GCA_013203265.1 bacterium
CGCGCAGCAAGCAGAGCTGCTTCATTGCAGAGATTTGCTAAATCAGCTCCGGAAAAACCCGGTGTCTGGCGTGCGATAGATTCCAAACTTACATCTGGGGATAATTTAAGAGTACGAACATGAATTTCCAGTATGGCTTTTCTTCCCTTTATATCTGGACGGTCAACAACGACATGTCGATCAAAGCGTCCTGGTCTTAGCAAAGCTGGATCTAATGTATCTGGCCTATTGGTAGCGGCTACGAGTATTATTCCCTCCTGTGGATCGAAACCATCCATCTCAACTAAAAGTTGATTGAGTGTCTGTTCACGTTCATCGTTACCACCACCTATACCCGCGAAACGAAGCCTGCCTACCGCATCTATCTCATCTATAAAAATAATACAACCTTTAGCGCTTAACTTTGCCGCCTTTCTACCCTGTTCAAAAAGATCCCTTACGCGAGAAGCCCCTACCCCTACAAACATCTCTACAAAATCTGAACCGCTTATACTATGAAAAGGAACCTCTGCTTCTCCGGCAACAGCCTTAGCGATAAGCGTTTTGCCACAGCCCGGAGGGCCAACTAATAGCACTCCCTTGGGAATCTTACCTCCTAAACGCTGGAACTTCTTGGGATTTTTTAAGAAGTCAATTATCTCTTTCAACTCTTCTTTAGCTTCATCTACACCAGCTACATCATTGAATGTAATTTTCTTATCTTTGCCTTCTTTGTTTATTCGAGTACGCGCCTTTCCAAAACTCCAAAGTCGATTCCCAGCTTCTGAACCTCTTTTACTTAAATACCAAAAGAAGAATACAAATAAAAGAATTGGCCCAAATGAGAAAAACAGATTTGCCCAAATATTACGTGAAGACTTAACTGTAAAATTGTATACCTTCTCTCTAATTACTGAAAGGAGCCCTTCGTCTCGTTCTGGAATAACAACAAAGAACCGCTCGCCGTTAGTTAATTCACCTCTTAAAGTAATATCTATCTTCTCTAAATTCTTTATAGTTGATGGTTCCTCTTTTAAAATTCGATAAAACTCTCCATAACTCATCTCTTTTGGCACACCGTACATGTTAGTAACATTTGATGTGGCAACAATATTGGCTAACCAAAGTATGGCGAGGGTAAAGATTATCCATCCCAGAACGCTCGTATTATTCTTGATGTTTTTGTTATTCTTCTTATTACCTTTTTTCTGAATTTTCATATCTTTTTTCATAGTAAATGATTATATTCCTATCTCTCTATAAAATCAATACTTTATTTGATATTTATTATGTAATAAATGTATTATCCAATGAATTCCAGATTGTGGACGATCCGTACACAATTCAGATAGATTTCATCAACCTACCCACAAAAGAGTACGTACTCAAGGACTTCGAGGATGTCCTTATTTAACGTTTTTTAGCATAAATAACAATGTTCTTCTTATCCTTCTTTATATGAATATCTTTGGTTAAATGGACTATTGAGCCATAAGGCTTTAAATTTACTAAATTCTGTATCTCATCCCAATGCCTACTGGTAAATGTACGAAGTGTCCCAGTAATTCTTTCCAAAGCCACCCTAACAACCATACGTTGTAGGGCTGTGTGGAGATTGCGAAATTTCTTTAAGTCTACTTTTATAGTTGAATCACTATAAAAATTTACTAGCCTCTTTGCCCTCTGGTGCAAATAGTCATAATCAATAGCTGCTTGTTGCGCAAGCCGTGCCAGCGATTGCTTTATATTTGGGTTTAACTTGTTTAAATCTCTTAAGACTCCATGTCTTATTTTATTCCTTAGAAAAACTCTGTTAAAATTCGTCTTATCAATACGGGCTTTAATTCTTTTTGTTTTCAAATAATCCTCGATTTCATCTCTGGAAATCTCAATCATAGGACGAATAACTGTAAACTCAGTTAGAAAACTTTTCTTATCTTTTCCTTTCTCTGGCGAGATAAATGATTCAATATTCCTCTTGGGTAGAATAGAGATGAGTCCATACAAACCTGCACCCCTGATTATTCTCATTAAAACGGTCTCAGCTTGGTCATCTAAAGTGTGAGCTAAAGCAACTTTATTCACCTTGTGTCTCTTTGCTAATTCAAATAGAAAATTATAGCGCAATTTACGCAATGTTTCTTCATTTGGTGGATTTGACTTTGAAGAAGGCCATTTAATCTTTTTAGATAAAAAATCTAAGCCCAAATTATTAGCTATAGTTTCAACAAATCTCTCATCAGAATCAGATGACTTACCTCTTAACCCATGGTTTAGATGGGCCACGATTATCTTAATGCCTAATTTTACCTTCAATTCATCAAGTAAATATAAAAGAACCAATGAATCAGGCCCGCCAGAGACACCAACCAAAACTCTATCCAATGAAGAAAAAAGACTATATTTCCTTATAGTGCTTAGAATTTTACTCTGTAGCATCGAATTAATAAAAGGATTTTTTGTTTCTTTTGAATTGTTTTATTACAGACGGGTGATTAAAGAAATAACTGACCGAGACAGAAAATGACAATACCAAAATAATACCTATAACAAGGGGCAATATCGGAACTTGCATCGAATATTCATTAACAATAGCAATATTAATAAATATATCTATGACTTTATTTATGAAGTAAATTCCAATAGAAATCAATAGTAATTGCCTGGCCCATTCCCTTAAAGATAACATACCTATCCCTGCAATCACCCAACAAAGCATTAATAAGATACTTACTATAGTCGATAGCCAAAATGCGGTAAAATTAATTGTAAAATGTGGAAACTGTGAGAACAAATTAGGCATATGGTCTTTTATTTGAAGCTCTAATCGAAGTTGAAAAAAAGAAATAACTATAGACAAAAAATTAACTGTCCCGATTAAAATCAAAATGCTAGAAAATATTAAAACACCTTTTGAAGGCCCTTTTTTATAGTCTTTCATTATTTACTTAATCTAATTATTAACTGGTGGTAGGTTCTACCTCACCATACATTTCTGCGAAGCCCATACCACAATCTCAATCCCAAAGGTGAAGACGAATGGTGGCGGCGAGTGGATTTAAACCACTGACCAATCGGGTATGAGCCGAGCGCTCTATCAGGCTGAGCTACGCCGCCATTATGCCATTATTTCTTAGATTTTCTATAAGCGTCTAAATATGCCTTACAGTATATCTGCTTATTTAAAATTAACTCGGCGGTAATCATACAATCCATAAGTTTTTTATCTAAGGGATCTGCTATCGCCGCATCTAATCCTGCCTCTTGAGCCATAACTAAAAAAGTCCTGTTTACTAAACTTCTATCTAATATACCTTGAGAAATATTACTTAGTCCAACAACGGTCTTTGGCGCAGGATCACATAATAACTTAAATTCTCTGATAGACTCTATAATTTCTTTTAACTGTAATTGCGCGACATCAACGGGCATCACCACTGGGTCTAAATATAATTCATTGATAGGAAAATCTTTTTCCATACAGAATCCGATTATGCTTGCTGCTAATTCCAATCTCTGATCCTTATTTTGTGGTATGCCCTTTTTATCCATTGAAAGGGCGATCAGGCTACAACCATACTCTTTAGCCAAAGGCAAAAGTATTTCCAACTTCTCTTTATCGGCTGTAGTAGAATTAATAATTACCTTGTTCTTAGCGCTCCGTATAGCACCTTGGATTACCTTGGGTTTACTTGAATCAATCACAATTATCTTATCAGTTACCTCTTGTACAGTCTCAATAAGCCACTTCATATCTGAAACCTGATCTTTTGATACAGGTCCGCAGTTTAAATCTAAGGCATCAGCTCCTGCCTCTATTTGCGACTTGGCGATCTTTTGAATTACAGATTTGTCCTTTTCGACTATAGCCTTACCAACATCTTTATACATCCCATTTAAAAGTTCGCCTATAATAATCATCTTACTTCTCCTATGAGCACGCAACTTATGGAATCTACTTTTATTTATTGGCGGATGAACATAAGTTGCAGTGCGAATTGGACCCCCCACCCAGCATTTTCATAATATAGCTGGGTGGGGGGTAAAATTCAGCCATAAACTTACGTCTTTCGACTATACTCAGGACGTAATCCTGAGTGAAATCAAAGGATTACGTTCTCTTTCGCTCCGTAAGTTTAGGCTTCATTTTATCTCCATTAATTTAGTGATATATCCTTTTACTGTACTAATTGCTTTTGGGTGGCGCATAACTAAAATATCTGCTCCAGATTGCAAGAATGTAGCTGAAGTCAGAACTTCCCAAATGACACCTCTCTCTAATTCTTTTCCCCATTCAGGATGCTCTTCTATACTGGCTTTTGCTTCTTTTGCACGCCAGGCCTCAGGCCCAGAAAAACAGATAAATGGCTGAGCAACCATCTTATCACCAGTAAGAGCGGCTAATCGAGCTCTCTCCATAATAGAATAGGCATACTCTAAACCATAACCTAAAGCACCAACAGTAGGATTGATCACGATTTTATCTAATCCAAATCCCATTTCGTGAATCAGAATATTAAGCTGTTTTGCTATATTTATATCGATTGGGGACTCTGCGATAATATTATGTCCATCAGCCTGACATGCCGCAACCAAAGTCTTATAATTATCTTGAACCGCACTTCCGAATAAACATTTCTCACCCTTAGTTGCCTCAGTACAAGCTGGTAAAATTAAATTATCTTTTGAATCATCTCCGCAACCAATAACTATAAGAGGTACTCCTACATTTGAAATAATATCTTTAACCAGCTTAACCTCCTGTGTGGGCGTACGGTCACCCAAATCTGGATGTGCACCCTGCAATTTTAAACAAATTAGGTCTACCTTAAACTCATCTATTAATTTTTTTGACCAAGAGACCGGATCAGAATAAACATCCTCTAATTCACTATTAAGAGTCGAGGACCAATCATTTGGAGCAATATCCCAAACCTCAGCAGCAATAACCGGCCTATGAGGAATATCTCCATCATTAAAGATAAATGGTAAAGTAGCCTGCCCGCCAATTTTCACCACTGACGTTCTGCTACCGCCCTCCTCTTTTGTGGCGCCAATGTTTATACTATTAATCTTGCCCGACCATTTTTCCTGTGCTAATTCTTTAAGCAAGACTTACTCCTTTCTCAAATGAAGACATAACTTATAGAGTCCGCCAAGAATTCAGTGGTGGACGAGATAAGTTATATGTCTGAATTTGACCCCCCACCACTTTTTATCAGATACTACTTATTAAAAGTGGTGGGGGGTTATTTCGCGCATATAACTTACTTCGCTAATACTCTATAGGTTGTGCGCTCAATAATCTTAGAAAAAACTTCGTTTATTTCTTTAGCGATCTGGGTATCATCACCTAAATTCATAATATTAGCCTGTGTGGTTCCCAATAGATTAATATCTTCAGATATTGTACCAGCAATTTCTATGGGAAACCCCGAATCCACTTTTTTATTTGCCCTTAGTCGATTTACTATCAAATAACTTTTCTTATATTCTATTTTTAATTCATTTATTAAATCAGAAATTCTTTTTGCTGCCTTTAATCCAACCGAGGTATTATCGCTAACAATAATCAAGGTATCTATTTTTTTTACTGTCTTACGAGACAGGTGCTCAAGCCCTGCTTCGTTATCTATAACTATATAATCATAGCTTGACATAAGCCTAGACAACACTCCTCTTAAGACATTATTTACATAACAATAACAACCTGAGCCTTCTGGCCTGCCCAGTGTCAACAAATCAAAACCATTACTTTCGTCCAGCGTGGTCTCAATGCGATAGCTGATATACTCATCTTTGCTCATACTTACCGGGACCTGCCCAATATTCTTTGAGATATCATCGATGATGCTGCCGATATCCTGCGCAGGATTTAATCCCAAAGACTCACCCAAATTGCTATTAGGATCTGCATCAACAGCTAAAACAGAACCAAATCTCTGCTTAACGAGATAGCGAATAAGAAAACTAGCCACTGTAGTCTTACCGACTCCACCCTTTCCAGCAACTGCAATTATCTTTCCTAACTTATTCATATTTTGACTGTTGGGAATCTTGTTTTATCGGTATGCGGAAAAAATAACGCTGCAACATATTCATCCATATATGCTGCATCCACAGAGAGTTCAAGATACGTCATCTTCTTAGCAATCTCTTGAGATTTATTGAAGGCATCTAAAGATAACAGTGCCTGTCTTGCGCCCACTAAAGAACTATTTCCAATAAAACTAAATTTACTTTTTTCTATATCTGGCAAAAGGCCGATAATAATGGATTTATCCATGTCGAGATATGTGCCTAATCCTCCAGCAACAAAAATCTGATCAATCTTAGAAAAATCTAATTCCATATGCTTAACCAAAATAGAAGCAGCAGAGAAAATTGCCGCTTTAGCACGCTTTATATTCTCTATATCTGCTTCTGTGATAACAATATCAAGATTTAAATCAAAATCTTCTTTATAAACCACAACAAATTCCATACCTTGCTCGCCTTGACGAACCCTTTTATTCTTTTTGTCACTATGAAATTTACCATTCTTATCAATTGCCCTTGTTTTTAAAAGCTCGGCTAAAAGATCAATATACCCTGAACCACAAATACCTGCCGGTGAAACATTGCCTATCGTCTCACACTTTACTGAAAAATCCTTAGGATTAATACTTACTCTTTGTATTGCACCTTTTACTGCTCGCATACCACAAGTAACACCGCTTCCTTCAAAAGCTGGACCAGCAGATGCCGCAGCACAAATCAACCAATCTTTATTCCCTAAAACTATCTCTCCATTAGTTCCTATATCAATTAATAATGTTAATTTTTCAGTTGTATTCATCCCGCATGATAAAACTCCTGCGGTGATATCGCCACCGACATAACTAGATACGCCGGGAACACAAGATAACAATCCTCTAGGATTAATCTTTATTCCTGCCTCAGCAGCCCTAATAACAGGAACGAAACTGGCTGTGGGCACATAAGGATCTCTTCTGATAAAAGTAGGATCTACTCTTAAAAGTAAATGAATCATCGTTGTATTGCCGGCACATAAACAACAATTAACAGCATAAAGACTGACATCGTGTTCATCAATCAAATCTTTAATAATCATATTCATACCATCAATGATAGCATGGTGCAAAACTTCCAAACCATCTTCTTTCTGAGCATAAATTATTCGAGTAATAATATCGGCACCAAAGGTAGCCTGTTTGTTATAGGTAATCTTTGTACCTATTACTTTTTTAGTATTAAGGTCTACTAATTGTCCTGATAGAGTAGTTGTGCCAATATCAAAAGCAACACCATAATTTTTTGCAGAAGTATCTCTGGGTTCAATTAAAACCACTTCAGTCGTTCCATTTCTGTTACCTAATGTTACTGTAACCTTCCAATCACTCGAACGCAATAACTCTCCTAATCTGCGGATATTGGCTAAGCCGGTCTGCATAATAGGCATTTCCTTAATTTTACCAATTTCCCGATACAACCTCTCTAGGTCGCTTATACGATCTGCTTGATTAGGAACTGATAACTCTAAAAATAATTTTGTTGCTAAAGGCGAGTGGATAAAAATATCTTCTCCTATAACCGACTTGCCCTTTTCTGCCTCTTCTGCTTTTGTATAAACACTAATCCTATCTAAACCCAGCCTCGATTCAGGAGGAATCTCTATATCTGCATCTCCCTGCACAGTAGACATACATGATAAAACATAGCCTTTTTTTCTTTCTTCCTGAGAAATTCTGCCCGTAGGTTGTGTTAACACAGAACCTTTTTTAACAATAACTTTACATCTACCGCAGACACCATCGCCACCGCAGCTGGAATTAATATAAATTCCAGCTGAGATTGCACACGAAAGTAAAGTGCTGCCTTTGTCTACCTCTACAACTTTATTCTCGGGATAAAATGTAATTTTAAATTTTTCCATAAATTATATTTTTTTTAAAAAAGAAGGTAGGCCTGATGCCTCCTTAGGACCGACTATAATTTCGCAACCGCTCTTTTCTTCCAGATCTCCACTCATAACTGAAACGTAACCGGGAATAATAATACGTTTGTGATTTACTTTATCCTTTATTCCAGATTTATTTAAAGAATCTGATATTTTCTCAGGAGTAAACTTCTCGGCTGCCCAAGCGGTTAAAACAGACATTCCTTCTGTATCAACACATAAAATATAGGAAGGAATTTTACTCGCCTCTACCTCACCTAAAACTGTGTAATAAGTCAAAGAGAAATTAGTTGTTACCATTACAGGTGACTGCTCAGTTACCTGTCCTATACTATATGCTTTAGCCTCTACTTGTAGTGGTTTTTGTGGGTCGGTATAAATATTCTGTCTTAAAGTAAGAAGGGCTAACGTCTGCCACGACTCTACTGTCTTAATTAAAACAATGGATGCATACTTAGAGATATATGTCCCTGCTTCAATCGCCTCTTGAAAAGGATCGTCATTTTCAACTAAAGCAACAATAGGATAACCTAATGAACGCTTCTTTTTCTTTAATGATAACCTTCTTAGATAGGTTAAATCTTCAATTTTCTTTGTAATAGATTTTATACCCGTATCTAACACAATATCTGCTAGCCCCTCTTGATTTGCCTTCTGACTAAGTTCCTCTATTTTTTCTAACTCATCTGCACAGATAACTAAGGGAACGCTATATGTCTTAGCCAATCCAACAAAATCACTGATATTCTGTTCTGTCGCTGCGTATATTAAAGGTTTCTGTTTGGAACAAATTTCTAATGCCCCCTTTAATGCCTCAATATCACTGCTCATAAGCACCAAAGCTAAACTCGAAAGTTCAGATACCTTCCTTACCTTATCTACAAAATCGGTTGAATCTCCGCTTTGCCTTAATGCAATGAGATTTACTTTTATAACTTGCCCCACGCGCTCAAAATTTAAACTATCTATAAGTTTAATTTTATTCTCAAAATCTGCGTCACCCACATTGCTGTCGATAATAAAACCTATTGCTGTGGGATGGTGAAATTTCTCTTCGTGGCGAAACATTACTGTTTCGTTACCGACGTCGACTTTATTATCTCCCACGCCAATTGTCACTAGGCGTATTGGAGGTAGGGAAGCCTGTTCTAAAGTCCCTTTAACCTCTGGGTTAATAGAAGGGCACTTATCTAATACAACTTGTTTTTTAGCCAGGGCCATTGCAAAAGCAAGGCAAGTAGAATAGCCACACTTGCGACAATTTGTCTTGGGTAACAATTTGTAAATATCTAATCCAGAGAGGGCCATCTTTATCTACCTTTGCTAACTTTTGTCATTATATCTTTTAGAGGCATATTCTTAGATTTAGCAACTTTAACACAATCATCGTACTCAGGAATTATTTTTTTATATCTTCTATCTATGACTTCCTTAAAACCTATCTTACCTAAAGATGTATTCAAACGACGCTGTTTTCTTTTTAGCTTTTTTCTATTAACTCTAAAGTATCTAATTCCTAAAGTGGTAGTTTCCTTAAATATAATATCAGCTATTGTATCGAAAGTTTCGTATTTTGACAATACAGAAATTAAAATTCCTATTCTGGATTTTTTAGTATAATAATTTTCATAATAAACCTCTAAGGCCCCTGCCGCATAAAGCCTGTCCATAAGAAAGCCTAAAACCTGGGGATTCATATCATCGATATTGCACTGGATAACCACAATCTCATCCTGCTGGAAAGCCGATTCATCTTTTGTTTTCAGTAAAAATGTCCGTAAAATATTTGATGAATGACTAGGTATTATACTGCCTGTTGCGTAACCAAACTTTTGTAAAGAAAATTCATTTCCAATTTTTCGCGGC
>JABMQK010000013.1 GCA_013203265.1 bacterium
CAAAAGAAAAGTGGATTCGGGATTTAACCGGGCTTAGCCTGAGGAATGTGAAGGTTAAACTCCTGTTGAAGAAGAAAGCCATCTCTTCCGATATCGGAGAGATGATATTTACTCATTTTGGTATTTCCGGCCCTTTGATTTTAAGTTTAAGCGCTAAAGTAGTTGATTTATTGCAAACGCATAAAGCCATTACAGTATCTATTGATTTAAAGCCAGCTCTTACGGATAATCAATTAGATGACAGGCTGTTGCGAGATATAAAGAATCACGGTTCGGTATTTTATAAGAATTTATTAAAAGGTTTGCTGCCGCGTAAATTAATAGAAGTTTTTGTGGGTTTATCGGGTATTAATCCTCAAAAATCAATTAACCAAATTACTCAAAAGGAAAGATTGAGAATAACAAGCCTGTTAAAAGACTTTAGATTGACCATAATTAAGGCGCGGCCGATTAAGGAAGCGGTTGTAACAAGAGGCGGAGTCTCAACAAGAGAAATTAACCCCAAGACAATGGAGTCCACGCTTGTTAAAGGGCTGTATTTTTGCGGTGAAGTTATCGACGTTGACGCTGATACCGGAGGATACAATCTTCAGGCTGCGTTTTCCACCGGCTATTTAGCCGCAGAGAGCGCCGCGAAAAGTTTGCAATTTAGGGCCGTTTCCAAATAAGTCTTTCGGTAAGAGATATTTAGGATTCAGTAGTAATAAATTAAATAAAAGACAAAGTAGGAAAAAAGATATGATACAAAAGAAAATTACATTGATTTTGGTTAGTTTCTTGGCTCTTTTTCTTGAACTTTGTCTTATCCGTTGGTTTCCTGCGCATATCTTCTCCATCGCATTCTTTGCGAATATTATACTTATAGCTTCTTTCTTAGGGCTAGGCCTGGGTTTACTCTTAACACATAATAAACACGATTTATTTAAGTATTTTTCATTCATCTTAGCAGGTTCAGTATTTCTTGCTTTATTCATACAGTATATTCAGGTGGAACTTCCAGCGGATGCTCAGACATGGATTTGGAGTTATTATCAAGGGAATAAACTTTCTGATATTTCTTTTCTAAAAGTTTCTATTACACAACTTATAAGCTTTGTCTTTGTTTTAATAGTTATGATTTTTATCCCCATCGGACAAAAAATAGGAAAACTTATGAGTGAGTTTGTTCCTTTGCATGGTTATTCAATGAATATTTTTGGGAGCTTGCTTGGTGTTATTGGTTTTGGGATACTCGCTGTTTTTTTTGCACCGGCATACATATGGTTTTTAGTGGTTGGAGCTATTGTTATTTTTGTGACTTATAAAAAGAAGGGTTTTATCATTAATTCCCTTCTTATGTTAATGATCGTTGTTGTAATTGGATTCACTGAAAATAATATTTTATGGTCTCCATATTACGCTATCCAGTTGCAGGAGACCGCCGATAAAGGTTGCGCTATTTACATAAATCAGCTTTTTCATCAAAAGGCAGTCAACTTTGAACAAGAACCATATTTGTATAAAAAATATATGCTTGCCTACAGCTGGTTTCAGCCTAAGCGGGTATTAATTATAGGCTCTGGCACAGGCAATGATGTTTGGATTGCGCGCGAGGCCGGCGTTGAAGATATTGACGCAGTAGAAATTGATCCAGTCATTCTTAAATTAGGTTATCTAAAACATCCTCAGCGTCCATATGATAGCGATAGGGTAAGAGTTTTTGTGGATGATGCCCGTTCATTTATGCACCGGGCTTCTGATAAATACGATATGATTGTGTATGGGACATTGGATTCACACGCTACTCTTTCTATAACTTCTTCTATACGCCTGGATAATTATGTTTATACTAAAGAGGCTCTTCGGGAAGCATCTCATCTTCTTACATCTAAGGGGGTTGTTGTTTTGCTTTTTTCTGTTCCTAATGAGTGGATTAAAGAGAAGCTTTTAGGGACTGTTGAAGCAGTCTTTGGTTCTGAGAATTCCCGTTACGTTCTTATGGATTCGTATTTATTCAATTTAATCATAGTTGCTGGCCCGGGAGTTAAAGAAGCGCTTTCGCTTAATCCGAATTTATCTGAAATTTTACAGCCTCTACCTGCACGATTAAGCACGGTTATTCCGGTAGACGATTGGCCTTATCTATATCTTAAGAATCGAGGAATTCCACGCCTTTATTTAAATACACTCTTATTGCTTATTTGTTTCTCTGTTTTTTCGATTTTTATGTTTTCACCAGTTCGCGGTGGAAAAATATACCCATTATTTTTCTTGCTGGGGTGTGGTTTTCTACTTCTTGAAACAAAGAGCGTGACCACATTTTCGCTGTTATTCGGCTCTACCTGGTTAATAAATGCAGTGGTGTTTTCATCGATTTTAGCGATTGCATTAATAGCTAATTGGTTTATCATGGTAACGCAATGGAAGAATCCCGGATGGTTTATTTGCGGCCTAATATTGTCTTTGTTTTTCGTTTATTTATTTCCGCTGACCAATTTGTTAAAATTGGGTTTCTTTCTCAAGGTCTTAGCAGCCGGTGTATTAGTAGCATTGCCCATTTTCTTTGCATCGTTGATATTTGCTACTCTCTTTAAGCAGACAAAAGATGTTGGAATCGCACTCGGCTCTAATCTCTTAGGGGCCGTGATTGGAGGTTTTTTAGAGTATACATCTATGATATGGGGCCTGAAAGCTCTTTATGTAGTAGCATTATGTTGTTATTTAATAGCAACATTTTATTTAATAAGAAATAAGAACTCCGTAGTTTGTTAAACTAGCAAAATTAAGGACGTTTTAAAAGGGGACGGGTAAGTTAAGTGCCCCCAAATGAACTGAGAACAGGTACTAATAAAGAAATTCAGAGTTATCCCCCTATACAATTTACTATACAATAACTATACGATATGATATACTATTGTCATGTTTAAACCCGATTACCAAGTCAGAAATTACTTTCTTTCTTTAGCAGAAAAAATAGCTGTTATTTCCGCTAAGATTAATGAAAGCAATATTAAGTTTTCCTTGATGGCGAAGCTGCAAAGAGAAGCATTAGAAAGATGCGCGCATTCCTCCACGTCTATCGAAGGCAATATTCTTTCTTTAGCTCAAGTTTCCTCTTTAAGCGAAAAAAGGGAGATAGATGCCGACTGGAAGCAAAAACAGGAAGTCATTAATTATTTAGAGGCACTGCGCTGGATTA
>JABMQK010000014.1 GCA_013203265.1 bacterium
ATAATAAGACCATTGATATTTGGACTCATACCACAGATAAAGTTGCTGATTTGGTATTTAACGGGATGGATAGTTTTAATCCTATATTTATGATGGCTGATTCCGGCGCAAGAGGATCAAGACTTCAAATTAGGCAGCTTGCGGGTATGCGTGGTTTAATGGCAAAGCCGTCTGGTGAGATCATTGAAAACCCCATTACTGCCAATTTTAGGGAAGGCTTGACGGTGTTAGAATATTTTATTTCTACGCATGGAGCGAGAAAGGGTTTAGCAGACACCGCTCTAAAGACCGCTGATGCAGGATATTTGACACGACGTTTAGTGGATGTCGCCCAAGAGATTATTATCACAGAAGAAGATTGTGGTACTTTGAATGGGATAACTCTTTCTGCCATCATTGAGGGTGATGAGATTGTTGTTTCCTTGAAAGAAAGAGTTTTTGGTAGGGTTGCTTTAGATAACGTTGTGGATATTATTACTGACGAGGTTATTGTGGAAGCGGGTCAGGAGATAGATGAAGAAAAAGCTGATATGATTGAACGATTGGGTATTGAGAAAATTCGCATTCGAAGTGTTCTCACCTGTGAATCACAGAGAGGTCTTTGTGTAAAGTGTTATGGAAGGAATCTTGCTACAGGTAAATTAGTAGAAATTGGCGAAGCTGTTGGCATTATTGCTGCTCAAAGCATAGGTGAGCCTGGAACGCAGCTTACAATGAGAACATTTCATATTGGTGGCACAGCCTCTAGAATTATCGAACAGTCTTTTATCCGTTCTAAAAATAAAGGAATATTAAAATTTCATAATTTGAGGATTGTTGATAAGGGTAAAGAGTTGGTTGTTCTTAATAGAAATGGTTTTTTGAGTTTAAATGATGAACAAGGACGGGAATTAGAGCGTCATCCAATTCCTCAGGGCAGTTTTATTTATTTACATGAAGATGATGTTGTTGGAAAGGGAATTGTATTTGTCAGATGGGATCCATATACTTCACCTATCTTAACAGAAGTAGCAGGTATAGTAAAATATGAAGATATAAAAAAAGGTAATACTATGCGCGAGGAGTTAAATCCTGCTACCGGAATTACAGAATGTATCATTGTTGAGCACAAAATTGATTATCATCCCCAAATAATAATTATTGATAAAAAGGAAGACGTTTTGGGTATTTATCCTGTATCTGTCAATGCTCATATAATGGTAAAAGATGGTCAGGAAGTGAAGGGTGGAGAGTTATTAGCTAAGACACCCCGTTTACTTACTAAAACAAGAGATATTACAGGGGGACTACCAAGAGTTGCAGAATTATTTGAGGCACGTCGTCCAAAGGATCCTGCGGTTATTTCTGAAATAGATGGTTTTGTTGAGTTTGGCGAAACAAAGAAAGGTCAGCGTCAGATTGTCATTAAATCTTCCACGGGTATGAAGAGAGAGTATACGATTCCTCATGGGAAACATCCTCATGTTTATAAAGGAGATAAAGTTATGGCGGGTCAACAGCTAACAGATGGACCTGTCGTTCTTCAGGATATTTTACACGTTCGGGGAGATAAAGTTTTACAAGAATATTTAGTTAACGAAGTTCAGGAAGTTTATAGATTGCAAGGTGTTCGTATAAATGATAAACACATAGAGTTGATTATAAAGCAAATGTTGAGAAAAGTAAGTATTGAAGACTCTGGGGATAGTGAGTTTTTAATTAATCAACATGTGGATCGTTGGAAATTCCAGAAAGAAAACCAAAGGATAATTAAAAAGGGAGGAAAGCCGGCTTCCGCCATACCTTTACTTTTAGGCATTACCAAATCTTCACTAACAACAGAAAGTTTTATTTCTGCAGCGAGCTTTCAGGAAACCACCAGGATTTTAACTGAAGCTGCAGCAGCTGGTAAAAAAGATGAACTTTTTGGTTTAAAAGAAAATGTAATAGTAGGTCATTTAATACCCGCTGGTACAGGTTTAAAATTTTATCGAGATATAAAAATGGAGAGTTTTAAGCCTAAAGAAACAGTGGAGAAAAAAGGGAGTAAAGACAATGTCGCCAACGATAGCACAGTTAATACGTAAAGAAAGAATTTCAAAAAGCAAAAAGTCAAAATCTCCGGCTCTACAAGGTTGTCCGCAGAGAAGAGGTGTATGTCTTCAAGTAAGGACGATGACCCCTAAGAAGCCCAATTCTGCTTTACGTAAGATTGCTCGTGTACGCTTAACAACAGGCATAGAGGTTACTTCTTATATACCTGGCGAAGGGCATAATCTCCAAGAACATTCTATTGTTTTAGTTAGGGGTGGAAGGGTTAAGGATTTACCGGGCGTGCGTTATCATATTGTTAGAGGAACTTTAGATACAGCAGGAGTTAGCAATAGAAAAAAATCTCGTTCAAAATATGGAACTAAGAGAGCAAAATAGGATTTTTATTTTTAAATAAATTAGAAAGAAAATAAAGTTATGAGAAGAAGAAGAGCAGAAAAAAGAAAGATTTTACCAGATCCAAAATATAACAGTAAACTAGTTACTAAGTTTATCAATATAATTATGCTTAAGGGAAAACGCTCAATTGCCGAGAAGATTGTTTATGGATCTTTTGATATACTGAAGAAAAAAACAGGAGAGTTAGATGCAATAAAGGCTTTCCAAAGAGTGATTGATAATGCCCGGCCGCGTTTAGAAGTTAAGCCTCGACGCATAGGAGGAGCGACATATCAAGTACCCATAGAAGTAAGGGCAGAGAGAGGTGTATCTATAGCTTTGCGTTGGATAAAGGATTTTGCAAGGTCTAAAAAAGGTAGGACTATGATAGATAAATTAGCGGAAGAATTAATTTCAGCTTATAAGGGCGAAGGATCTGTGATTAAGAAACGGGATGATACTCATAAGATGGCTGAGGCCAATAAGGCATTTGCACATTTTAAATGGTAATGTTAGCTATGGCAAGAAAAGTTGAATTAGAGAAAATTAGAAATATAGGTATTATCGCTCATATTGATGCCGGTAAGACAACGACTACTGAACGTTTATTATATTATACTGGCAAGATCTACAAGATGGGCGAGGTGCATGATGGAACTGCGACGATGGATTGGATGATACAAGAACAGAAGAGAGGAATAACTATTACCGCCGCAAACACAACCTGCTTTTGGAAAGATTATCAGATAAACATAATTGATACCCCCGGCCACGTAGATTTTACTGTGGAGGTAGAACGGTCGCTTAAAGTGCTAGATGGTGCCGTTGTCGTTTTTTGTGGCGTTGGGGGAGTTGAACCTCAATCAGAGACAGTTTGGAGACAGGCAGACAAATACAGAGTGCCACGTATCGCATATGTAAATAAGATGGATAGAATAGGTGCAGATTTTTACTCTTGCATCGAACAGATTCATTCACGCTTAGGAGCCAATGCAGCAGCAATAAATATTCCCTATTTTGATAATAATGAGGAATTAGTAGGTATTATTGATTTAATAGAAAAGAGATTAGTAACTTATATTGATAGCGAAGGTATAAAGTTAGAGAGACACGAAATACCTTCTGATTATCAAGCAAAGGCTAACAAATATAGAGAAATATTGTTAGAACACATAGCAGAAGTTAATGAGGATATTCTTAGTAAGATCGTCCACGGAATTAAGATAGAAGAAGAAGAAATAAAAAGAGTTATTAGAGAAGAGGTTATTAGAAATAAATTTGTTCCTGTTCTATTCGGTTCTTCTTTAAAGAATAGGGGATTACAGATATTGCTTGATGCGATATGTGAATATTTACCTTCTCCTTTAAATATGCCTCCAGTAAAGGGTGTTGATCCGGATAGTGGTGAATATAAAGAGTTAGTTATAAACGATGAGGCACCTT
Source organism: bacterium (assembly GCA_013203265.1). Lineage (GTDB taxonomy): Bacteria > Omnitrophota > Gorgyraeia > Velamenicoccales > JABMQK01 > JABMQK01. Next base: position 3,853 of record JABMQK010000014.1, read on the forward strand.
TGTGTGCTTTATGTTTTAAGGTGGTAACTGATCCTTATGTGGGAAGACTTAGCTATGTTAGGTTGTATTCAGGACAAATTAAATCAGGCAGTTATGTATATAATAGTTCTAGGCGAGAGAAAGAAAAAATCACCAAGTTAGTTCATATGCACGCTAATAAACAGGAGATAGTTGATAGTATTTCATGCGGAGAGATAGCTGCGATTGTTGGTCTTAAAGAGACCAAGACAGGAGATACGCTCTGTGAGAAAAATTCACCGATTATACTCGAAGAGATAAAGTTTCCTCAGCCCGTAGTGACTTTGGCTATTGAACCTAAGACGAAAGTAGATCAGGAACGTCTCGGTTTTGCTTTGAAAAAATTTGAAGAAGAAGATCCGTCTTTCCAAGTAAAATATAATAGCGAGACAGGTCAAACTGTTATTTCTGGAATGGGACAGTTGCATTTGGAGATTTTTGTAGATAGGATGTTACGAGAGTTTAATGTAGAAGCAAATGTAGGTAAACCCCAGGTTGCTTATAGGGAGACTATTACCAAAAAGGTGCATTCTACTGGTAAGTTCATTCAGCAAACAGGAGGTCACGGTCAATACGGACACGTTGTTATCGAGATGGAACCACAGGATGCAAGTAAGGGAGTTGTATTTCAAGATAAGACAAAAGGTGGTGCTATACCGAGAGAGTTTATTTCTGCGGTTAAACAAGGTATTGTGATTGCTTCTGAAAGTGGTTTGTTGGCAAGTTATCCTGTAACCGGAATAATAGTTACGCTTGTAGATGGTTCTTCTCATGAAGTTGATTCTTCAGAGTTGGCGTTTAAAATGGCTGCCTCTATCGCTTTTACAGAAGGTTTGAAAAAGGCTAAGGAAATCTTGCTTGAACCTATTATGGAGATTGAAATTATTGTTCCACAAGAATATATGGGTTCAGTGATAGGTGATTTTAATAGCAAGAGAGGAAAAGTTGTTTCATTAGGACAGCGTGCAAACGTAAAATTAGTACACGGTTATATCCCTTTAGTAGAGACTTTTGATTATGTCACTGCATTACGTTCACTTACGCAAGGTAGAGCATCCTATACAATGGAGCCCTCTTTTTATCAAGAGGTGCCAGAAGATATATTAGGTAAATTAGGGATAAAATAATGTTAATGCAAGAACGCAAAAGATCAGCTGTAAATCGACAAATAGAAAAGAATATTATTTTACAGTTCAATTTGCGTCTTAGCGATTCTAAAGGAGGTGTTTAATGGCTAAGGAAAAATTTGTAAGGTCAAAGCCGCATTTAAACATTGGGACGATTGGACACGTAGATCACGGTAAGACGACACTCACTTCTGCTATTACACAAGTATTGAGCAAAAAAGGTTTTGCTGAATCAAGATCATTTGATTCCATTGATAATGCTCCAGAGGAGAAGGAGAGAGGCGTAACCATTAATATTGCTCACGTTGAGTATCAGACGGAGGCTAGGCATTATGCTCACATAGATTGTCCTGGTCACGCAGATTATATTAAGAATATGATTACAGGTGCAGCTCAGATGGATGGTGCGATATTAGTCGTTTCTGCAGCTGATGGCCCGATGCCTCAGACAAGAGAGCATATATTATTAGCTAGACAGGTTAATGTACCAGCGATAGTTGTGTTTTTAAACAAGTGCGATACGGTTGATGATAAAGAGCTAATTGATCTTGTAGAGGTAGAAGTAAGGGAATTGCTGACGAAATATAAATTTCCTGGGGATAAAATTCCGATTATAAAAGGAAGTGCTTTAGAAGCAATGAATAATCCAGACGATGATGCAAAGACCCAGCCGATACTTGATTTAATGAAAGCAGTGGATGAACATATATCTTTGCCTAAGAGAGAGTTAGATAAGCCTTTCTTGATGGCTGTAGAAGACGTATTCTCTATTTCTGGTAGAGGAACTGTTGGTACTGGTAGAATCGAGCGTGGTAAGGTTAAATTAAATGAAGCCGTAGAGATTGTTGGTTTACGTCCAGAAGTTCAGAAGTCAGTTGTAACCGGTGTAGAGATGTTTAGAAAACTCCTTGATGAAGGTCAAGCAGGAGACAATGTGGGTTTATTGTTACGAGGAGTTGATAAAGAGAGCATCGAAAGAGGAATGGTTTTAGCGGCGCCTGGTTCAATTACGCCTCATACAAAGTTTAAAGCAGAAGTTTATATATTGACTAAAGAAGAAGGCGGCAGGCACACCCCGTTTTTTAAAGGTTATCGCCCCCAGTTTTATTTTAGGACTACCGATGTTACTGGTACGATTACTTTACCAGAGGGTGTAGAAATGGTTATGCCTGGTGATAATATTAGTGTTGAAGGCGAGTTGATTATACCTATAGCTATGGAAAAAGAGTTGCGTTTTGCTATTCGAGAAGGCGGTCGTACTGTTGGCGCAGGCGTTGTTTCAGAGATAATACAGTAGTCAACAGGATTTAAAAAATAGCTAAGACAAACTTAGAAAATAGGAAAACCTATTTTGATAGTAATAGTTTTCTGTAAAATTTAAACAAATGGCTAAAGAACAAATAATAAGGATTAAGCTAAAAGCATATGATCATCGTTTAATCGATAAATCGGCTGCTGAGATTGCAGATACAGCTAGACGTACAGGCGCAAAGGTATCTGGTCCAATTCCTTTACCAACAAAGAAGGAAATATATACTGTCAATCGTTCTCCAGTTATCGATAAGAAGTCTCGGGAACAGTTTTTATTGGCGACTCATAAGCGGCTTTTAGAATTATCTGGTCCTACAGCAAAGACCATAGATGCCTTAAGGAAGTTAAATTTGCCCGCAGGAGTGCATGTCGAGATAAAGTAGGTTAAGTTATGGTAGATGCAATTTTAGGCAAAAAGATTGGAATGACACAGACCTTTGATGATAGCGGTACAGCTATTCCCGTTACGGCTATATCTGCTGGTCCATGTGTGATTTTGGGTTTTACAGAAAAAAACATCCGGTTGGGTTATGAAGATATTGAGGAAAAGGATGTTAAGAAACCTCAATTAGGGATGTTTAAGAAATTAAATATTGTCCCTAAACGAATTATAAGGGAGATAAGAAAGATATCAAAAGACCAAGAGATTAAGATTGGCGATCAAGTAAGAGCAGATATTTTTAAAAAAGGTGATTTTGTAGATGTTGTGGGTGTTTCTATTGGTAAAGGATTTCAAGGTGGAATGAAGCGTTGGAATTGGAGTGGTTCTCCAAAAACCCATGGTTCAATGAGTCATCGTCGTCCTGGATCGTCAGGCTCTAGCGCTGATCCTTCAAGGGTATTTAAAGGTCATCATCTCCCCGGCCATATGGGTAATAAACGAACTACAGTTCAGAATTTGAAGGTAATAAAAGTAGATTTACAAAATAACATATTGCTGGTAAAAGGACAGACTCCAGGTTATACAAATAGCCTTTTAGTTATAGGCAGGGCCAAGAAAAAACAGAATATACTGCAATGAAACCAAAAAAAGAAACAATAGTATTACCTGTAATAGATATCTCGGGAAAAGAAGTTGAAAAGGTAGAGTTGGATCCCAGAGTTTTCGATGGTAGGGTTAGCAAAGGAAGTATCTACCGGACGGTACATAACTATTTAGCTAATAAGAGAAGTGGTACAGCTTCTACTAAGAATCGTGGAGAAGTTTCAGGTGGAGGAAAGAAACCTTGGCGTCAAAAGGGAACTGGTCGGGCCAGAGTGGGCAGTATTCGTACTCCGCTTTGGCGACATGGCGGAGTTACATTCGGACCGCATCCCAGAGATTTTAGCTATTCCTTACCTAAGAAGATTAAAAAGTTAGCCCTAAGATCAGTATTGAATAATCGTATTTTAGATAAAGATATGGTAGTTCTTAACGTATTAGTATTAGAAAATTATAAAACAAAGTCTTTTGTTAAAATTCTAAAAAAAATAAAGTTAAAGGATAAGATACTCTTAGTTATAAATTCTTTTAGCGAAAATGTAATGCTTTCGGTCAGGAATATACCGAATATTCAACTTGTCGATTCTAAAAGTGTCAATGCTTACGATGTGTTAAGATCTAAGAAGATACTAATTATAAAAGATGCTTTACATACTATAACAGAGAGATTGAAATGATGTATTCAGATATCATAAACACATTAATTCATACAGAAAAAAGTACTATACAGGAAGAAAGTGGTAAATTTCTATTCTGGGTAAAAAATACAGCTACTAAACACCAGATAAAGAAAGCTGTAGAAATTATTTATAAAGTTAACGTTAGCAAGGTAAATACGCACGTTTTACCGGGAAAAGCAAAGCGTGTAAGGCAACAGTTGGGTTATGTTCCCGATTGGAAGAAGGCAATAGTTACATTAAAAGAAGGTCAGAAAATAGAGATAAAATAGGTGAGGATAAATGGGCATAAAGAAATTTAAACCTGTAACACCGAGTTTGCGTTGGACAGAAATTTCTGATTTTTCAGAAATAACTAAGAGTAGACCGGAAAAGAGATTAATAGCTCCTTTAAAAAAGTCTGGCGGCCGTAACAATTACGGTCGAATTACGTCTTTTCATCGTGGCGGCGGACACAAGAGAATGTATAGGATTATTGATTTCAAGCGCGATAAGTTAGATACGTCTGCTAAGGTATTGGCTATTGAATATGATCCGAATCGTTCATCAAGGATTGCTCTTTTGAAGTATTCCGATGGCCAAAAGACCTATATTGTTGCTCCCTTGGGTTTAGGTGTGGGTGATGAGGTTATCAGTACAAAAAGTTCCAATGTCGAAATAAAAACAGGTAGCTGCATGCCGTTGAGGTTTGTTCCGTTAGGAGCATTTATTCATAATATTGAACTTGTTGAAGGTAAAGGTGCTCAGATGGCTCGCAGTGCTGGAAGTTCGGCTCAGATTATGGCCAAAGAGGGAGATTTTGCTCATATTAGGATTCCTTCGGGCGAAGTGCGTTTAATTAAGCTTGATTGTCGAGCAGTTATAGGTCAAGTGGGTAATATTGAGCACGAGGCATTAACTTTAGGAAAAGCTGGGAGATCTCGTTGGTTAGGAAGAAGACCAATAGTGAGAGGAAACGCCATGAATCCTATTGACCATCCACATGGCGGAGGCGAAGGTAAAGCCGGACAGGGCAATCCTCATCCAGTTACACCTTGGGGTAAACCCACAAAGGGATTTAAAACACGTAAGAAAAATAAATTTTCAGATAAATTTATAATAAAACACCGAAGTTAATAGCGGATAGGGTAAGGTAACAGAAAGGTAGATATATGCCACGTTCATTAAAAAAAGGACCATTTGTTGATGAACATTTGTTAAAGAAGATGGAAAATCTACGTAAAAAAGGAATTAAACAGCCGATAAAAACATGGTCTAGGCGCTCTACGATAATTCCTGAGTTTGTAAGTTATACCATCGCTGTTTATAATGGTAGAAAGCACGTACCAATCTTTATAACAGAAAATATGGTCGGTCATAAATTAGGCGAATTTGCCCCTACTCGAATATTTAGGAAGCATGGTGGTGTAAAGGCAAAGAAAGGCCTTGAGAAGACATAGCAACACGATTTTATAAATATTATGATTGCAAAAGCAGAATTAAGGTTTACAAGAGGTTCGGCTCGGAAGATACGTCAGGTAATTGATTTAATTCGTAATCTTAGTGTAAAACAGGCTATATCTATTTTGGCTACAGTAAATAAAAGACCAAAAGTGTCTGTGGAAAAATTGCTTCGTTCAGCTATAAGTAACGCCAAAAATAAAGGGTTGAAAGAAGACGATTTATATATTTCCAAGATTGTAGCTGATGGTGCTGCCAGCTGGAAGAGACATAAAGCTGCTGCTTTTGGTAGAGCTACGGGAATTTTAAAAAGGACTAGTCATATCAAGATAGAGCTAGATTTAGTGTCAGGTTTAAAAAAATAAAATTGGAGGCATTGTGGGACAAAAAGTTAGTCCTTTAATTCTAAGAATAGGTTTTATAAAAACTTGGAACTCTATTTGGTTTGCAAAGCCACAAGATTACTACAATTTTATTGAAGAAGATTTTAATATACGCCGTTACATAAAGAAGGATTTTAAACAGGCGGCAGTTTCGAAAGTTGTTATAGAACGCTTGGCAGAGAAGGTAAAGGTAAAGATTTATACTGCCCGTCCTGGGGTAATCATTGGCCGCCATAGAGCCGATATCGAAAAACTTAGCGACAAGATAAAAGATATCACCAACAATAAAGAGGTTTCTATTGATATAAGGGAAATAAGGAATTCGTTTACTGACGCTCAATTAATTGCAGAAAATATAGCTTTTCAGTTGGAAAAGCGAGTTGCTTTTAGACGTGCGATAAAGAGAGCTATCGAGCAGGCAAAAAGCGCAGGTATTAAAGGGATTAAAGTTAGATGTGCTGGGAGATTAGGCGGAGTAGAAATTGCTAGGAGAGAGAATTATAAATTCGGGAAGATTCCTCTTCAGACCTTTAGGGCAGATATAGATTATGGTTTTGCAGAGGCATTGACAACATACGGTCTTATCGGAATAAAGGTTTGGTTATATAAGGGTGACGCCTTATTGGAAAAGACTCAAACTGAAGAGAATGAGAGATAAAAAATGCCATTAATGCCTAAAAGAGTAAAGTACCGTAAGTTTCAAAGAGGCAGTAGATCTGGTTTAGCTATACGCGGTTCTCAATTAGCCTTTGGAGAATTCGGTCTAAAGTCTTTAGATAATGGTTGGATAAAGAATACTCAAATTGAAGCGGTTCGAATTATCGTTGCCCGTAAGTTACAAGGGGGAGGAAAACTCTGGATTAGAATTTTTCCTCAAAAGTCTGTTACTAATAGACCCGCAGAAACTAGAATGGGAAAGGGTAAAGGAGAAATAAGTCATTGGGTTGCTGTAGTAAAAAGAGGTGCGATATTGTTTGAATTGGGAGGCATACCAGAAGAGCTAGCAAGAATAGCTTTAAGATTATCAGCTTTTAAATTACCCTTAAGGACTAAATTCGTAACACGAAGGCACGCAATCTAAACATTGTTATTATGAAAGTAGACGAATTAAGAAATCTAAATAGAGATGATTTAACACAAAAGCTGGATTCATTAAGCGAAGAACTGATTAAGCTTAATTATCAGAAGCGTATTGGAGGGTTGAGTAAGCCTCATAAATTTATGAGTCTTCGTAAGGAAATAGCTAGGATTAAGACTATTTTAAGAGAAAACGAACTTAAACAAGAAAACTTAGAGAGCTAAAATGGATAAAAATAGAGGCAAGAGAAAAGAACGAGTTGGTATTGTTGTAAGTGATAAGTCGGAAAAAACAATTGTAGTCAAAGCTGAAAAATTGACAAAACACCATAAGTACGGAAAGATTATAAGAAAATCTAATAAATTTCAAGTTCACGACGAGAAAAATGTAGCCAAGATTGGCAACAAAGTTTTAATTGTAGAGACGAGGCCTATCTCTAAAAATAAGCGTTGGAGATTGGTAGAAATTATTAAATAACATAGATAGGTATTTAGTTAAAAAATGATTTACATGCGTACAATATTAAATGTGGCAGATAATACAGGTGCCAAAAAGGCAAGTTGTATTGGTGTTATCGGCTGTAAGGGAAAAGCATGCGGTACCATAGGTGATATTATTACTGTAAATGTGAAAGTTACTAATCCTAATTCTGTTGTAAAAAAGGGAGAAGTAGCCAAAGCCGTAATCGTACGCATGAAGAGTCCCTTAAGACGAGTCGATGGTTCTTATGTAAAGTTTGGGTCTAATGCGATAGTTTTTATTGATGCTCAGCTTAATCCGAGGGGAACGAGGGTATTCGGGCCTGTAGCCAGGGAGTTGAGAGAAAAGAACTTTATGAAAATAGTTTCATTGGCTCCAGAGGTAGTTTAGGTTAAGATTCTAACGGTAGTTAACAGGGTTGAATCGATGTTTAGAATAAAAAAAGATGATACAGTAAAAGTAATTGCCGGTAAAGATAAAGGTAAAAAAGGCAAGGTAATCTCTGTGTTTCCTCGAAGTAATAGAGCGCTCGTAGAGGGTATTAATTTCGTAAAGAAGCATATGCGTAAAACCCAACAGGATCA
>JABMQK010000136.1 GCA_013203265.1 bacterium
CCCTGTTTTTTCTACGAAAAAGCCGCTTTTGTAACTACACATAAGATTTTTTGTATTAAAAATAGTATTATTAAATATCTTTAAGTAAAGTATCTATTTTATTCTTGACATATATTTTGTTGTAGATATAATAGAGACGATTTTAAATTAGGGGATGATTTATGGGAAAGTTAGAAAAACGGAAAATGGTAAGTATCCATTTTTCTCAAGATCTCATTGATAAAGCAAAAGAAATTAGCAAATTGGGCAATATGAGTTTTTCAAAGTTTGTGAGAGAAGCAGTTAAGGATGAAATCAAACTGGCAAGACAAAGAATCCAGGAAGATTGGGAAAAGGATCCTCTTTTAGCAAAAAAGAAGGTTATAAAAACAAAAAAACCAATAGAATTTACATATGATAAATATTTATCTAAGACATAAATTGTAAGAATGAGAGGAGTTAAGCAAATATGCAAATAAAGAAGAAAAATAAACAAAATTTACAGATTACTTCCGAGTCTACTACTATAGAATGGAAACCATCCTTGTCCCAAATAAATGAGATAATAAATACTATTTCTGCTTTCTCCAATGCTGAAGGTGGTAGAATTCTTATAGGAGTCTCTAATACAGGCAAAATAGCAGGTGTCCAAATTGGACAAGATACAATTGAAAATCTTACCAATAGTATCTCCCAACACACTGATCCAAAGATTCCTCCCAGAATTACTACTAAGAAAATAAAAGACAAAGAGATAATCATTATAGATGTTAAAGAGTCCTCTGATCATTTAGTTTTAGCTTTTGGCAGGCCATATAAAAGAGTTGGAAGGTCTACAATCAGAATGTCCAAGGATGAATACGAACGCTTGATTTTAGAAAAGCATAAAGAGAAATTGCGATTTGATAAGCAGATTTGTGAAGAGAGCAAGCTTAAAGATATAGATTGGGATTTTGTTAAGAAGGAATTTGTACCCTTATATGAAAGGGTTTCAAAGAGAAGAATTGTTAGCAGTCCACAATCTCTCTTGGGGTCTTTAGAATGCATAAAAGATAATAAGCCGACTAATGCGGGGATTCTTTTGTTTGGCAAAAGGCCACAGCGGTTTTTTATAAATTCTTATATCGCTCTGGCAAGATACAGAGATAATATTGTGGGAACAGAGAGGTTGGATTATAGAGAGTTTGATGGAAATTTATTTAAACAGATAGATGAGTGTGAGGGATATATAAAAGAGCACATAGCTATAATGTCAAAGCAGCATCCTTTTAAAGTTCAGAGAGATGATATCCCGGAATACGGCTTATTTTCTATAAGAGAATTAGTAACAAATGCAGCATGCCATCGGGATTATGAGAACCAGCATACGAAGATAATGATAAAGATTTTTAATGATAGAATTGAATTTTACAATCCTGGTAGCTTACCAAATCATATTACGCCTAAAAATATAACAGAGAAGCAATTCTCAAGAAACCCTATTATAGCCAAAGCATTAGCAAAAGTCGGATATATTGAAGAATTTGGTGAAGGTTGGGATAAAATTATAGAAGAGCACAAAAGACACGTTTTAAAGCCAAAACGACCAAGGATAAAAGCAGATCCAATCTCCACACTGGTTGTCATATTCTCTGTTAAGGATAAATTCCAAAATGAAGAAATTAAGAAATTGGAGCTAAATGAAAGACAAAAAAAGATTTTAGAATTTGTAAGGGAACAGGGGAAAATTACGAATAGGGATCATAGAAAACTTTTTCCTGAAATAAGCGACAGAACAGCTTTAAATGATTTAAAGGATATGGTGAGAAAAAGAATTCTTACAAGAGAAGGTAAGACAAAAAGTGCGGTTTACAGAATTCCGAAATAATTCCGAAATAATTCCGAAATAGGAAATATTTTATGGATTAAGACATAAGTAAATTCAAAAATTGAAAATACTTATAAATATCGTTAAGAGTTTTGTTTTATTTGCACGCAAATTGCACGTAAATTGCACGTAAAATTAGTAGAGAATTAAATGAAACTTTATATTGATACAACGGGCTGGTTGGCATACTACATGGAACATCATCCTTATAGTGATGATGTTATAAAGGTCTTTGAGAAAGTTAAGGACACAGGTGGATTCCTTTATACCTCAGATCTTGTTATTGCTGATACTTTGGAGATAATCAGGCAAAGGATAGACAGGGATATAGCAGTTGATATTGCAGATTCTATGTCTAATAGTAAAGTATTAAAGGTTATATATATAAATGAAGACA